>JAQVDI010000023.1 GCA_028698375.1 Patescibacteria group bacterium
TCTTATAGCATAGAAAATTCAGATACTGGGACACAAATTAGAGCGATTGCTAAGGCGCAAGGTGAAGCAGAGAATAAAGCTAATCAAGCAATTGATGATTCAAAAAGAAGTGCAGTTGGACAATTATTTTTAGGGCCAAAATATCAACAGTTAAGAGAAGCAAAACAGGTGATGGAGCAAAATCGTGTTCGTGTTCAAGAATTACAAAAAATTATGGCTCAAATTAGTAATCAAGCTGATAAAACGCAATTGCAAACACAAATTAATACTTTAGAAATTCAAAATATTGCTCTAGAAAATCAGTTAGAAAGTGAAACAAATAAATTCAGTTTTTTGGGATGGTTATTCAGCTTAATCTATCAATATTAACTTAAAACTAAAAAATGAAAGAAACTTATAAGAATTTAGTTAGGGCAATTGCCGGTGAATCAATGGCACGCAACAAGTATACTTATTTTGCGTCGCAAGCTAAAAAAGAAGGGTATGAGCAAATAGCGGCTATTTTTACGGAAACTGCTGATAATGAAAAAGAACATGCCAGTAGATTAATGAAATTGTTAGATGGTGCGACTGAAGCTGATTTGGCGCAATTTGATTTCCCAATTGTTGGTAAAACAATTGATAATCTAATTGTAGCTGCAAAAGGAGAAAAGCATGAATGGTCTCAAATGTATCCTGATTTTGAAACTGTTGCTCGCAATGAAAGTTTGTTAGAAATTGCTGATGTCTTTAAAGAAATAGGAGAAGTTGAAGAAGAGCACGAAAAAAGATATTTGAAGTTAGCAGATAATATAAAAAAAGGTATTGTATTTAAGCGAGATAAATCTGTAAAATGGCATTGTCGTAATTGCGGTTACGTCCATGAGGGCAAAGAAGCACCCCAAGAATGTCCGGCCTGTGCTCATGCCCAAGCTTTTTATGAACTTTTGGCAGAAAATTACTAAGAAAGTTATTAGATACTATTTTTTATTTTTTTGTGCAACTTTTCTGTGGATAACCTAAGTTTTATATTTTGGTATAATGATTTTAATGGCGAAAAAAGTATCTACCATTATTTTTATTATTCTTTTTGTAATTTGCGCAACTGCCGCTTTAATTTTGATAAATTTGCGTGTCACTTTATTAAATGTTGATTTTATTAAAACTGGTTTGATCAAAGCTGATTTTTACAATCAAGCCATTAATAAAGTTCTAACTTCAATTATAAATACTAACGGCGAAGAAGGTAGTTTTAGCTTTGGTCCAATAGAAAAAGATCAATTAGTTGGTATTTTGAATCAAGCATTGCCTCCAAGTAATTTACAATCACAAATAGAAACTGGCTTAACAAACTTTAATCAATTTTTAAGTGGTGAACGTGATAATTTGGGAATCATTTTTAATTTAGGAGATGCAAAAAAAACACTAGAAGAGCAACTAACTGATAACTTAGGAAAAGAATGGGAAAATTTACCTGTTTGCAGTGGGTCTAATGCCAATTCAGATGAATTAGCTACAGATTGTAAGCCAGCTGGAATGACTGCCCCTGAGCAAGTACAAGATTTTTTATATAATTCCGATAGTGGTTTATTCAAAAATCTTCCTGATAATTTGAATATTGAAGAAAATTGGGTTAAAAATTTATCAGTTTTTGATTCTACAAAAAATATTTATCGTTTTATTGACCTTGGGGGTAAAATTTCGTTGATTGGTTCTTTATTCTTATTGCTTACAATTATTTTGTTAAATTTAAAGCCAATGCCAAGATTATTAAAAATAAGTGGAATAACACTAATTATCCCTTCTGGTTTAGTTTTGGTTGGTACAATAGTTTTTCATATTATTTTCTTTGCTTTTGCTACAACTAATTTAAAATTAGGTTTACCCGAAAATTTAATGCCTTTAAATGTCGCTTTAATTAAGGCGATTATCGGTCGTTATTTAATTCAAACAGAAATTGTGGCAGGAATTTTTGTTGTTATCGCTGTTACTTTATTAATTTTAGCTAACTATTTTTATAAAAAATCGTTTAAATCTTTAACTCTGGCTCCGGCCCCAACTTGGCCGCAATCAAAAAATATGGACTCTTTGCCATCTAAGAAATAAAAAAAGTCGATGGTCGGAGTCAAACCAAGACCCACTCTTTACGAAATAGTTTCTCTTTTCTTAATTTTTTAAGTTAAAAAGCCGATGGTCGGAGTTGAACCGACGACCCACTCTTTACGAAAGAGTTGCTCTACCACTGAGCTACATCGGCAGTACCCAGGGTGGGAGTCGAACCCACAAGCTCTTACGAGCACTGGCTCCTGAAGCCAGCGCGTCTACCAATTCCGCCACCTGGGCAACGTAAAAATTATACCTAGTATCACTTTAAATATCAAAATTTTGTTTATTTGATTTCAAAAATAAAAACATACTTCGTAGGTGTGCATTGGTTTATTATTATGATAAAACGCTACAAATAGTGTTTTTTAAATAAAGTTATCCACAGATTTTTGCACTTCGTTTGTTTAATTTTTTGTTTTAAACTTAATTTGTGAACGTTCTTTGATAAGGAGAAGTAGATGACTGCACAAGAAAAACAGATTAGGGAAAAAATTAATCAAGAAGAACTAGAGGTAATTTTAAATGGCATAACTAGCGATAATAATTATCAGTATGTTAAGGGTAGAATTTTTGCTCCTTATGCTTATAAAGTTTTAGGACAGCCTAGAAAAACTTTCGAACAAATTGAAGAATTGGCAAATGATATCGCAAGACATCGGCAATTGCAGAGTATAATTGTTGCTCGTTTTACTAAAACTTATGCTCTTGAATATATCCGAATGAATAACGAACTTTGGGGTCTTAAAAATCGTTTACCTGTGAAACCTTCTTTTGTTGATTCTGATGGAGTTAATTATTATGATATTCTAATCGCTGGTGAGCGCAGAACACGTGCTATCCGATATCTTTTTGATCATGGTTGTGCGGATTGTTTGGATAAATATGGTCGAGAAAAGCCAGGGACTTGCTATCAGCGTCACCCGATTGGTCAAGATGGGATTGACGTTTCTTTCGCGATTAATATTCCACCAGCCGCTGCTATTAATATTCAATTTAGCGAAAATATTCATAATGGTGTTCCGACAGATGAAGAAGCTCGTGGTCACCAGGTCTGGTTTCGTTTTCTGAAAAAACGTTATGGTAATCAAATAACGCTTAAGCTTTTTTCTGAATGTGTTGGCCGCAATCCTAACTCAATTAGCGACTCTGTCCATTTTTGTCAATTGCCTGACCAAATCCAACAAGATGTAGCAGCGTATAGAATGGGGAAAATTAAAGTAAAAATTACATATGGTTTTGCCTTACAGGTTGCTCGTTTGCAGAGAGCTTTTAATCTTGATAATGAGCAAGTTATACGAGAGTATCGCAAACTTATTGAATCAAAATTCAATGACAACATTAGCGTTTGTCGAGCTCATGTTAGTGAAAGAATAGCTCAATCTAAAAGTGGTCAAGGTGATTTGTTTTTTTTAATGTCAGAGGCGCAAAAAAAGAATTTTGATATTGATAATCATTTACAAATTTTTCAAAATTCGTCTTTGCCTGGCTTGAGAAGCCTTATAGCTTATTTGCATGCAGTCGCCCATGTTTATGTTTCAGGTGAAATCAATTTATTTTCCAGCAAAGAGATTATTGATATTTATTGTAAAGTTGTTGATGCTATGGCTGATTTGTATCCATTAATTGTTGATCAGCTACCAAAAGAGAAGCAAGTAGTGGTGCTAGAAGAAATTGCAAAAACTAAAATTGCTATTCAGCGTCTTAACAAACATTTTATTTCTAAGGGTAGTTTATAGGCTGCCCTTTTTTAATTTATGGTATAATTTAGTTATGGGAGAATCTCAAGAAGTTAATAATTTTCGTTTGCAACATCCAAATTGGATTAGCGAAGCGCAAAGGGAAGTGAGATCCAGAGCTGTTGTCGCGAAGAATAAAAAGGAAAAAGGCAGAAGGCTAAGAGAGCAAGAAAAACGTCCTGTTGATCAATTTCAGTTTTTAGGTATGGATCCTCAAGAAAAAAAGACAGTGGTTTTAAGTAATGAAGAGCATATTGATTTGATTTATAAGATGCTTGCTTATAATAGGGCGCATCCCCAAGCTCATAAAAATTATAAAGATTTTTTAACTGAATGGGAAAAATCATCCGATAAATAAAAATCAAAATTTTAAGATTTTTTTAACCAGATTATATTATTTTTTTATTTGCCACTTCTCTACTGCGCAGTAGAGAAGTGGTATTTATTCTAAAATAAATTGAAAAAAACTCTTTTTTTAGATATAATTTTAAAGTGCCCCGGTAGCTCAATTGGCTAGAGTATCTCGCTTCGAACGAGATGGTTGCAGGTTCGAGTCCTGCCCGGGGTAATTTGTATCTGTTAATTGAATTTTATGAAAAAAATTAAATTTGACAAAGTCTGGACAATAAATGAGTTATCAACGCTTGAAGACCAAAAATTCATTGAGGTGCTGTTTGGATTATTAAATAAACGCCCTAAAATAATCATAAGCCATTATAATGATAATCAATTACATATTGATATTTTGGATTTTGATAAAAATGTCCAATATGAGATTGCGAGTGAATGTTGGTATAAATCGCTGGAATTTTTTCCAGATGGAAAATTATCACAGGAGCAAGTAAAAATGGTTATTGATGGTGAAAATTTAATGATTGCTGATTTTGTATGTAAAGCAACCAATAAAAATTTAAGTTTTCAAAAAATATCATCTAAAATTCTTAGCAATTATTCTGATAAAAATAAAAAGTATTTTCATAGTTTAATTCTCAAAAAATAACTAAGCTGTTGCCAAAAGTTCTTGCATTTGTGGTATTATAATTTCAGGAATTTTGAAGGCTTTACGCCAATTTATCTTTCTGAACGCGTCCAGTAATGGGTATGACGTGAAAAATTTGTCCTTTGGCAAATTTATTACGTCCTCTCAGGACGAGAAGTTTATCCCGAACGAAGTTGAGGGGAGTCCTGCCCGGGGTATAGGATTTAGATTTGTTAATTTTAATAGTAAATTATAATGAAAGTTATTTCTTTAAATACCTGGGCGGGGACTGTAAAAGAACCATTACTTGATTTTTTACGTTCTAAAAAAAATGAAATAGATGTTTTCTGTTTCCAGGAAGTTTTAAATGGCGGAAGAGAAGAAGCTGGTAAAATTTTTCAAGATAAAACAAAGTTGGAATATGATCTTTTTCCTATTATGCAAGAAATTTTGCCTAATTATACTTCATTTTTTCGTCCTAATTTTAGTAATTGGATAGGTCTAGCGATATTTGTCCGCAAAAATTTTAATGTTTTAGACGAAGGCGAACTTTTTGTCTATGGTTCTCCGATAGAAAATTTTAAAAAATCATTTAAATTTTATCCGCGCAATATTCAATATGTGACAATTAATATAAATAAAAAACCAATCACGATTATTAATTTTCACGGTTTATGGTCTGGTAAAGAAAAAACTGACAATAAAGAGAGAATTAATCAGTCAAAAAAGATTTTAAATTTTATGAAAGGAATCAATAATGAATTTTTAATTTGTGGAGATTTTAATCTGGAGCCAAATACCGAAAGTTTAAAAATTATTGAAGATTTTGGACTTAGAAATTTGATAAAAGATTATAGCATAACTTCAACAAGAACTAGCTTCTATAAATATCCTGTAAAATTTGCCGATTATGTATTAACTAGCAAAGGGATCAAAGTAAAAAAGTTTAAAATTTTACCCGATGAGGTTTCGGATCATGCACCAATTTATTTAGAATTAGAATAATTTTAAGTTATTTAAAATTTTTTTATTTATGATATAATATATTTGTAAATTAACTTAACTTATGGAACAACAAGTTAGTATTAATCGTTCTCCTTATGGTTCGTCTAAAAACTCAGGTAAAGCGTGGTTTATTATTTCATTAATTATTATCGCGTTACTTTTAGTTGGAGCTGGTTTCGGTTATTGGTATTTAAATAAAAGTTTTAATAATCAGAAAAATGAGTTGCAAAAACAAATTGATGATTTAAAAAAAGAATTAGCAGATTATAAAAGTAAGGCATCAGTGGCAACAGAAACTGAGCAAACTGACACTTTTAATTATGCTGGCTGGGAAACTTATGTAAATGATGTCTATGATTATCAATTCAAATATCCAAATGGGGCGGTAATTTCTGAAGCACAGCAAGAAGAATTCACAATGTCGCCAGAGGAAAGTGATGCTGGAAAAACTTTTGAAGAAATTTATGCTGAGTTAACTGGTAAAATTTGCGTTAGTCTTCAATATAATGAGGCTAATATTTATATTTCTGCTCCAGTTAATGCTGATTTTAGTCGCGTGATTTGTGGTCGTACAGGAGTTGGCAGTGATGAGGAGCTAACTCCTGTTGAAGAAAATTTAGTTATTAATGGAAAAACTTATACAGCGACTGGTGATAGAGGGACCACTAGTTCTACTTTAGTGCTAGAATTAGACGATGGAACTAGAATTGAATACGGTGGCGATTTAACCGATGAAGACACGGCTTTAGTTATAAAGAGAATAATTGAGTCTTACGAGCAAATATAGTTGAGTTTTTCTTGTGAATTTGTTATCTTTTGATAGGTATTTTAAGTGTGCGGGTATCGTATAACGGTTATTATGCCAGTTTTCCAAACTGACGATGCGGGTTCGACTCCCGCTACCCGCTAAGAAAAAACGGACCGTGGTGTAATGGTAACATTGTCCCCCACCAAAAGATAAATCGGAGTATGGTGTAATGGTAACATGCCTGTTTTGGGAACAGGTGACTCTGGGTTCGAATCCCAGTACTCCGAAATTGCATAAAATATATTTGGTGGGGGATGACTCCGAGTTCGAATCTCGGCGGTCCGAACATTTAATTTATATGGCTAAACCGTAAAAAGTTCCACCTCGGAGGTGGAACTTTTGGTTTTGAGCATAAGTATAAAAATAGAGTTGCTAATTTTTATGTCATCAATTAAGATAATTTTAGCAACTTAATAAAGAGGTGAAAATAAAATGTCTATTAAGCCATTCGATTCTAAAGGTAAATCATTATTGGCAGAATTAAATTGGAATTGGGAAGAAAATGATACTGAAGTTGAGATTATTTTGAAATATTGTTTACCTAATAAAAATAATGAGGACTCAGAAATTGTTGAAAGTTTTATTATGAAAATATATTTAGAACTCGGTGAAGAAATTCGTTTTGGTGGTTTAAAATTTCGTTTTCCAGAATATAAATATGAGATTGGTAAAAGCCATCGAATTCATCGTCGTGTTGGTACCCATTATCCGACAACTGACTTTTATTATATTGGTCGTTGCATGACATCATTTGAGCGAATGGCGGAGAAAGAAGCAGAGAATCAAATAACTTCAGTTTATAAAAGATGTGGAGTGTTAATTGGTAAACGTAGAATTTATTTTGATCATGTTAATAAAAAACCTTCGTGCGTGTAAAATTTTATTTAAAATTAAATAAAACTTAATCCGGCTATTATTATAGTTGGATTTTTTATTGACGGAAAAAGTAAAATAGATTAAAATTTCTTAAGATAGTTCTTTGACAAGAGGTGGAAAATGCGTCTTAATGCAGCTGAGTGGTATTTTGCTTATGGATCTGATATGGATGAGAATCAAATTAGAGAAAGAATTGGGGAATTTGAAGTAAAAATTCACGCCATTCTTTCGGGTTATCAATTAGTTTTTGATGTTATTAATAATCAAATAAATGGCGCTGGATTTGCTAATATCCAACGCTGTAATGGTAGTAAAGTCGAAGGGGTTGCTTATCTGCTTAGTTTGAATCAATTAGAAAAATTGGATCAATTTGAAAATGTTCCCAAAAGTTATCGTCGGGAAAGTACTTTTGTGTACCTTAAAAATAATGTTCTGCTGGATCATGTTTATGTTTATATGGGTCAATTGAGCCAACAAGCGCCTGATCTTTTACCCACGCGTGAATATCTTAACCATTTATTAAAAGGTGAGAACCTGCTTTCGCCTAAATATTTGGACGAGCTTCGTCAAATTCCTACAATTGATTAACCAGCTGTAAAATTACGGCTGGTTTTTAAATTTTATGATATAATATAAAAAATGGGCCGACACAATTAAAAATAAATTGGAGGAAATTTTATGAAAATGTCAGCTTTAGATTGGATTGCTTGGGTCTTAGTAATTATTGGTGGTTTAAATTGGGGTCTTGTTGGTATCTTCAAATGGGATTTAGTAGCTGCAATTTTTGGTGGTGCTGAAGCTGTGGTTTCTCGAGTTATCTATACATTAGTTGGATTATCTGCTTTATATTTAATTGCCACTATTGGTAAATTAGCATCCAGCGAATAATAATTACAATTTAAATTTTTTTGCAAGTAATTTATTCTTGAAAACTATTTTTTGATGAATTTTTTCAAGTTTAGGAGTAATTATTCTATTATTATTTTTTAGGTAGTTATAAATTGCTTCGTGGAGCGCGTCACTGGCTAAAAGTGAGCAGTGAATTTTGACTTGGGGTAACGGACCAGTTGATTTTAGAATTGAGCGTTCGTTAATTTGTAAAGCTTTGTCTAGTGTTTTTCCTCTGGCTAAATCAGCCACTACGCTAGAAGTAGCGATTGCTGCCACACAACCAAAAGTTTTAATTTTAATGTCGCTAATTATTTCTTGATTATCTTTTTGATTAATTTTTAAATAAAGCCACATTTCATCACCGCAGCGGATATTTCCTACTTTACCTATAGAATCAGGATTTTTAATTTCACCAAAATTTTTCGGATTGCCAAAAATTTTTAATACTTTTTTAGAATA
>JAQVDI010000024.1 GCA_028698375.1 Patescibacteria group bacterium
CACAAAACCTTAGGGACAGGAGGGCTTCTTTCGAGCCAGCCCTCCTATCCCTAAAACCCAACCACCTGAACGACTTTTCAAGAATAAAAAAATAGCGTCTCGATGATTTTTATTATTTCTAAAACTTCAAACTTTCGAATTCAGTTTGATAGTATTAACCTATTATTCAATAAAACTATTTTTTATCCTGAAAAGAGAAGCGGGAAATAGCTACATAAAAAAGTTATCCACAATTGACACGCAGAGAGAGAGAGAGTTAAATGAAGTAGTAAATTAATTTTTATTATGGAACAAGAATCACAAGGAATGGAACCAACAGAGCCAAAAAGAACTCGAGAATCTGAAATAAAAGCCAATATAGAATTTTGGAAAGATCTTGGGGTAGAAGTGGATCCAGAAGATGTTAAAGAAAAAATTGAAGAATTAACAGAAGTTGAGGGTAAGGATTGGTATATTTATGTTCCACATAAAATGGATCTTCCGAATTTACTTATAAAAATGACCGATATGTTTCCTTCTTATTCCCCTAAAGATTATGAAGGTCTTATTACTTACTCCACTGATGTCTATGGAAAACCTAAACCAATTTATGTTTTTCCAAGTCTTTTTTCTCCTCGAAACGCTTCTAAAAATTCTTACGCGATTGCAGCAACTTATCAGCAAGAACCTGATGAGAATAGTATAGGTGCAAAAGATCCTTTTGAATGGGAAAAAAGCGAAGAAGATTATATGACATTATTAGAAAGAACAATAGCTGAAATGAGATGGTTTCAAGAAAATAAAACTCATTTAGATAATAAGTTCAGAACCATTTGTCCTGGAGTACATAAGGTTATATCTTCTGGGGGTTATTATTCTAGGGGAGGACCACTAGATTTACATACACCTCAAAGTATAATTTTTGATCCAGAATATGCCAAAGATATAGTAGGCATGTATTATGATAGTAGCCAGCCTAAGGTTATGCCTCGATCTGCCACATATCATAATGGACAGGTTACAGAACATTATGCTTCTAATGATCGCTTAACATATCCCAGTGGTGTTAGATATTTTCATTATGAAAAGAAATTTGATGCAAATAAAATTGATAAAAATAAATCAAAAATGGGAGTTCGTAGGGTAATTACTAAGAATTCAAAAGTGTCGGAATAATTTAGCTTTTATTTTTAACTTTCATACCGGTGCGTTTTTGCCATTCTTCAGGATTTTCGCAGTAAAGATTAAAAAGAGTTAGCTCATTGCCATTGGGTGCTTGACCCAGATGACATTTTTTGTATTTTTTGCCGCTACCGCAGGGGCATGGATCATTACGGCCAATGCGCGCATCAAAATTAGAGGTTGTTTGAGTTATTCTTTGATTATCACTACTTTTATTTTCTTCTGCTAAATCGTCAAAAGAGCCGGCAGCGGCAGTTTCATTTGGCGCACTTAAAATCATATTTTGTTCTTGTCGCGTCATCTGGGAGTCAACTGGCATAATTTTTAGAACCACTTTGGCAACTTGATCATTAAAAGCCTCGTTTAATTCTTGGAATAAGCGATAGCCCTCTTTTTTGTATTCGGTAAGGGGGTCTTTTTGACCATAACCGCGTAAAGAAACACTTTGACGCAATTGGTCCATAGTAGTTAAATGATCAATCCAAAGTGAATCAATGGCTGATAAATAAACCTGTTTAATGACTTGATGAAAATTTTCCCCAAATTGTTTTTTCTTGTCAGCTAAAACTTTATCGCTTAGCTGTTTTAAAAATTCAAAAAGATCTTCTTCGGTTTTGAAAGCACGTTTTTTAACTTCTTGATTCAAATCATTGAAAGGAAAAATAGCAGCTAATTCCACGTTAGCTTGTTTTTTATCGCTAAAATAAAGAGTAGCACAATACAAGAGAGCGTCAGTTAACACTTCATTAATTTTTGTTTCTAAATTTTTATTTTTGGAATAAAGAATTTCGCGGCGGCTACGATAAATTTTTTCTCTTTGTTTATTTAAAACATTATCAAATTCCAGTAAATGTTTGCGAATATCAAAATTATAAGATTCAACTTTTTTTTGAGCGCTTTCTAAACCGCGTGAAACCATAGAGCTTTGAATGGGTTGATCCTCAGGAACGCGCAAAATATTCATCATATTTTTAATGCGATCGCCGCCAAAAATACGCATTAAATCATCTTCTAAAGAAACGAAGAAAATAGATTCGCCTGGATCTCCTTGGCGGCCACTTCGTCCACGTAACTGGTTATCAATACGACGAGATTCGTGGCGTTCAGTACCAATAACGCATAAACCACCTAAATCTGTGGCGCCTGTTTCTAAAATAATATCAACTCCACGACCAGCCATATTGGTAGCAATAGTAACGCTGTTTAAACGACCAGCTTTAGCAATAATTTTGGCTTCTTTTTCATGGTGTTTAGCATTTAAAACCTCGTGTTTAATACCTTCTAATTTTAACATCTTGGAAAGTTTTTCTGATTTTTCAATGGATAAAGTGCCGACTAAAATAGGTTGACCAGCTTGATTGCGTTTTTTGATTTCGCGGACTACGGCTTCAAATTTGCCTTGTTCTGTTTTATAAATTAAATCAGCATGATCTTGGCGGACCATAGGACGATGAGTGGGGATGGTAACAACATCAAGATTATAGATTTTGCGAAATTCTTCGCTTTCGGTGGAAGCAGTACCAGTCATACCAGCTAATTTTTTATAAAGACGAAAATAGTTCTGTAGGGAAATAGTAGCCAGGGTTAAACTTTCTTGTTTAATTTTAACACCTTCTTTAGCTTCAATCGCTTGATGTAAACCTTCGCTATAACGTCGATCAGGCATCAATCTGCCGGTAAATTCATCGACGATAATAACATTACCCTCTTTAACAATATAAGATTTATTTTTTTGATAAAGCGCTTTGGCTTGTAGGGCTTCATAAAGATAATGAGTTACGGCTGCGCCACCATATTTTTGGGTTTGAATGGGATCATAAATATTGCTAACACCTAACATTTTTTCTACTTTTTCTGTACCAATATCAGTTAAAGAAACAGCATGTTCTTTTTCGTCAATATTATAATCTTCTTCGGGGTTAAGACGATTAACAATGCGGGCAAAAGTTTGATACAAATCTTCAGCTTCAGCCGCGGGAGCGGAAATAATAAGAGGAGTTCTCGCTTCGTCAATTAAAACCGAATCAACTTCATCAATCACGGCAAAATAAAGTGGTCTTTGCACTAAATCATTTTCAGCTCGCGACATATTATCACGTAAATAATCAAAACCGAATTCTGAATTGGTGCCATAAGTGATGTCGCAAGCATATGCTTCTTTACGACTGGCTGGGCGTAAATGTTCTGCTTCAACTACAGCCATACCTGCTTCTTCTTGTTCTTCAGGACCAAAATTAGGATCATAAATTAAACCTTCGCCGCCTTGTCCAATTGCGCCTACGGTTAAGCCTAAAAAATGATAGATTTGTCCCATCCAAGAAGCGTGTAATTTAACTAGATAATCATTAACAGTGATTAAGTGTACGCCTTTGCCGGTAAGGGCGTTTAAAACAATTGGGGGAGTAGCGGCTAAAGTTTTACCTTCACCAGTTTTCATTTCGGCAATACCTTTTTCGTGTAAAACAATGCCGCCCATTAGTTGTTCGTCAAAATGTCTTTGATTTAAAGTCCGTGAAGCCCCTTCACGGGTTAAAGCAAAAACCCAGGGCAAAGCTTGATCCAGGGTGGTTTTTTTATCTTTTAAATCTTGTTTTATTTGTTGAATTTCTTTTTTAAAATCGGGGTCTTTAAGTTTTTGTGCTTTTTTTTCAAGCACGTTAACTTGAGAAACTTTATTTTTTAAGTTATTTAAAGTCTTTTGATTGGTCCAATTTTGATAAAAATCGAATAAAGCCATAGCACCAAGTTAGCACAGACAAGAGGCAAAATAAAGAGCTAACCTGGGAATGATGAATGACGAATTGCGAATGATGAATAAATTATTGAATGATTGAATGCCTGTTTACGGCAGGTAGGTTTGAAATTCAAAATTCAGAAATTAAGATTTTATTCAAAATTTAAAATTCATAATTCAAAAATTCATTTTTGCATTGCGTAGAATTTGTAGTATAATGTGTTTCGTGGAAAAGAAAATTTTAAAGCCAATTGTTAAAGTTAAAAATTTGGCTAAAATATATCCTCCGAATGTTAACGCGCTTTTGAATGTTAATTTTGATTTATATGATGGAGAATTTGTTTGTTTAATTGGGCCTTCGGGTAGTGGTAAGTCAACTTTAATTAAGCTTTTAATTTGTGAAGAGCGGCCAACTCGCGGCCATATTTATGTGGCTGGTCGTGATATTACCACTTTAAGAAATAAAGAAGTTCCGTATTATCGTCGTCGGGTTGGGGTGGTTTTCCAGGATTTTAAACTTTTACCTAAATTAACAGTTTATGAGAATGTGGCTTTTGCTTTAGAAGTAGCTGATGCGACACCGGCAGAAATTAAAAAAAGAGTGCCATTCATTTTGGAATTAGTGGGCTTAAAAGATCGGATGAAGCACTTTCCTAATACTTTGAGCGGTGGTGAACGTCAAAGAACAGCGATTGCGCGAGCGATTGTTAATGGCCCCAAACTTTTAATTGCTGATGAGCCGACTGGCAATTTAGATCCTAAAACCAGTTGGGAAATTATCAAATTATTATTAGAAATTAATCAGCGGGGGACTATGATTCTTTTAGCCACTCACGCCAAAGAAATTGTTGATAAATTAAATCGACGCGTTATTGTCTTGGAATCAGGTCAGGTAGCAAGTAGCCAACAAAAAACTTATAATTTATGACAATAAAGTTATATTTATACAATTTATGATTACTTTATATCGTATTATTAAGTTTGGTTTAGTTAATTTCTGGCGTAATTGGGTTTTATCCAGCGCTTCTATTATTGTGCTGGCTATTTCTATCTTGATAATTTCTGCTTTTGTTTCATTTAATTTTGTTTTGCAAAAAGCAGTTGAGGGTATTAATCAAAAAGTGGATCTGATTGCTTATTTTAATGATAGCGCTGATGAGGCAAAAATTAGTCAATTACAAGATGTTTTAAGTAGCTGGCCAGAGGTAAAACAGGCTTTGTATGTTTCCAAAAATGAAGCTTTGAAAAAATGGTTGGCTAATGCTGAAGATGAACGTTTGAAAACTATTATTAATGAAAAAGATAATCCCTTACCGCGCAGTTTGGAAGTTAAGCTAAATTCAGCTGATCAAGCACAAAAAGTGATTGATTTTTTTGAACAAAAAGAAAATAAAAGTTTAATTTCTAAAGTCCGCTATAACCGGATTGTGGTGGAGAAAATTGTGTCTTATTCACGGGCTGTTACAAAAGTAGGGATTATTTTGAGCGGTATTTTTGTTTTGGTGGCCATTTATGTAGTTCTAAATACACTTCGTTTAGCAATTTATAGCCGTAAAGAAGAAATAGATATTATGAAATTAGTGGGCGCATCTCCGGGTTATATTGTTTTTCCTTTTGTTGTTGAAGGTATTTTATTTGGTTTTTTAGGTGCAATTATCGCCTTTATTTTATCATTGCTCACTCTACAATTTGGAATCAGCGCGCTTTTGCCGCCTGAAGTTATGACTGAACTTTCTAGTTTTTTACAACTTTCAAGAATTAATTTAGGTATACTCTTTTTATTTCAATTATTTTTGGGTATAATCATTGGTGTGATTTGTAGCTTAATTGGTATTAACCGTTATCTACGTAAATTATGAAATTAATTTTAAGATTAAAAAAATTTCTTTTTATTCTCTTGGTATTGACCCTAATCCCTAGTTTTGTTCTGGGCCAATCTGTTGATGATCTCAATAGTCAATTGAATGATTTGAATCAAAATATTGATCAATATCAAGATCAAATTAGTTCTAGTCAACAAGAAGCGCAAACTTTGCAGGGTCAAATTAGCGCTTTTAACCAAAGTATTAATGACTTACAAGGCAAAATTAATAATACTAATGGTGAAATTAATCAGAAAGAGAAAGAGATTGTTGCTTTAAGCGAGGCGATTGAGGTTAAAAAGGTGGAAATTGAAAAACAAAAAGCAATTTTAGCGGAATCTTTAAAATTTCTTTACGAAGTTGGTGATACGCCAATTTTAGAATTATTTTTAGCAAGTAAATCTATTTCTAGTGCCTTGGACCAAATGGAGTATATTTCTTGGGTAGAAAAACAAATTGAAGACACGATTGATACTATTGATAAAGCAAAAAAAGCAATTGAAGCGGATAAAAAGAAACAAGAAGAAGAGCGGGATCGATTGATTGGTTTACAAACTCAGTTAGAAATACAAAGATCTGGTTTATCTTTACAGGAAAATCGAAAACAAGAGTTATTGGCTTATACCAAGGGTCAAGAAGCAAAATATCAAGAATATTTAGCGCAAGCAGAAGAAGAAGCCAATAGGGTTCAATCTGAGTTAACTACCTTGTTGTCTGCGAATAATGCTGGGGCTTTAGTTTCTCAAGGATCGGTGAAAAGAGGGGATGTAATTGGAGCTGAAGGCAGTACTGGTTATTCTACTGGTTGTCATTTACACTTTGCAGTTTATCAAGGTAACCAAGATATTGATCCAATGCCCTATATCAATAACGGCACTTTTTCTTGGCCGATGAATAATTTTATTATTACTCAAGATTATTGGGGTACGTTTAGCCATCGTGGCAGGGGTTGGCCTGGAGGAATTGATATGGCTGCGCCTTGTGGCACGCCAATTATGGCTGCTGCTGACGGTGATATTGTTTTTAATGGTTGGATGGATGGTGGTTTTGGCCATTATGTAGTGGTTGATCATAATAACGGCTTAAGAACACTTTACGCACATATGCTTTAGCTCTAAGCTAGATTGCAAAAGTTAGAACTCTTTGCTATTTTTAATTTAATGTCTAAACGCCAAGAACTTTGGTTTTATTTTATTCCGGTTCTTTTAGATTTAGTAGCTTTAATTAGCGCTTTTGTTTTGGCATATTTTGCTCGTTTTAGTTTTTCACCAACAGCTTTGGGCTTTGGTTTTCAAATCCCTTTTGCTGAATATATGAGGCTTTTAATTTGGCTGATTCCTCTTTGGATTATGGTTTTTGCTGCTGCTGGTTTATACACGACTGATTTTAGGGGTCGTTTTTGGCCAGAATTTTTGCGTATTTTTTTAGGAGTAGCAGTAAGTGTTGTTTTGAGTTTAACGATTATTTTTTTGGCTAAAAGGAGTGATTTTTCTCGTTTATTATTAGTTTATCTTTTAATTTCTACTTTAGTGGTTGTTCTAATGGAAAGATTATTTTGGCGTTTTGTGATGCACTATTTGGCTGATCGTGGTTTCGGTAGGAGACGAGTGTTGATTATTGGTAATGCTCGCGAAGCGCTCCGCTTAAAAGCAGTTTTTGATAAAACCCCTTATCTTGGCTTTAAGGTGATGGAAATAGTGGCACAAGATCTGCCTCGCAAAAGATTACTTTTAAAAATAGAAAAATTAAAAATTGATGATATTATTCAGACCCAGAAAAAAGCTAATCGGGATTTAAGTGAATTTTTAGAAGAGTTATCTAGAGTTAAAGGAATTACCCTGCATTTTATTCCAGATTTTTATGAAATTTCTATTGCTCAAGTTGATCTGGACAGTTATGGCGGTGTGCCCTTATTAACAGTTAAAAAAACCAGCTTGGATGGCTGGGGCAGGATTTATAAAAGGATTTTTGATTTGATTATTTCTGTTTTGCTATTAATTATTTTATCACCTTTATTTTTGATTGTGGCGCTTTTGATTAAAATTACTTCGCGTGGTCCGGTGTTTTTTAAACAGCTTAGAGTTGGTCGCGATGGTGATTTTTATATTTTTAAATTTCGCTCTATGGTGGTTAATGCTGAAGAATTAAAGCAAAAACTAGCCAAACAAAATGAACGTAAAGGTCCACTTTTTAAGATTAAAAATGATCCGCGCATTACACCTTTGGGAAGATTTTTAAGAAAAACTCGGATTGACGAATTGCCACAGCTTTTTAATGTTTTAAAAGGTTCAATGAGTTTAGTTGGCCCGCGGCCCCATTTGCCAGAAGAAGTAGCTAAATATAAAAATCATCATAAAGAGGTTTTAGCGATTAAGCCTGGGATGACTGGTCTGCCACAAATTTCTGGTGCTAGTGATTTGGATTTTGAAGAAGAGGTTAATTTAGATACTTATTATATTCACAACTGGAGTTTTTGGTTAGATTTGATTATATTAATTAAAACTGGATTAGTTGTTTTAAAAAGTAAAGGCGCCGCCTAGCCGTCGCGCCTGTCATCCCGGACTTGATCCGGGATCTAGGCGGCGAATTTTCAATTTTTAAATAATAATTATCAATTTTCAAAGAAAACCTGATGACGGATAAAGGATATGCGATCAAATTTGGAAATTCTTTAGAAATTAAAAATTAATCATTTAAAATTTATTTAT
>JAQVDI010000025.1:0-5187 GCA_028698375.1 Patescibacteria group bacterium
TTAAAAAATTAGTTACTGATAAAACTGATCAAATTTATGGTCAAGTTATAGAACCAGCTCCTTATGTTCTTATTACTAAAAAACCAGTTATTGCGGATGTAAAAGAATTAAGCGAAAACGTTGCTAGCCGTAGTGCTAAATTGCGGGTTATTGAGAAAAAATAAAAAATTAATTATTTTCTTTTAATAATTCTTCCCAATTTTTATTAATTTGTTTTTGTAATTTATCAATTAAGTTTTTATCTTTTGATAATTCTGTGAATCTTTTCTGTAATTTAAGCCAAGTACTAATTTTCTCTTTATTCTCTGGCACATAGTTAATTTTTAATTGATTATCTTCGTATTCAAAAAGGGGCCAAAAACAAGTTTCTACTGCTAAATTAATAATATTCAAGCTATCTTTTGGTTCATAATACCAACCACGGATACAGGGAGAAAGAATTTCAATATATTTTGGACCTTTAATGTTAATAGCTTTTTTTATTTTTGCAGTTAAGTCATTATTAAAAATAGGAATTGTTTGGGCAACATAGGGAATTTTGTGGGCTAACATAATTTTTATAACTGATTTCGGATAAAGTTTTTGTTCAACTTCCCACTTAAGTAGAGTGGAATTTTGTGCACCAATTGGGGTTGCTCCAGATTTTTGAATTCCTGTGTTCATATAAGCTTGATTGTTATAACAAATATAAAGAACATCTTCTCCTCTTTCTGCCATGCCGCTAAGAGCAGCTAAGCCAATATCATAAGTGGCACCGTCTCCAGCAATTGCGATTATTTGTAAATTTTTATTAATTTTTTGATTAAATTTTCTGGCTCGAGCAATACCACTGGCTACGCTGGCAGCATTGCCAAAATTAGCGTGTATCACTGGATAGGGCCAACTGTTATGAGGATAAGTGGTAGTGCCAACTTCTAAGCATCCTGTTGCTAAAACAAAAATAGCTGGTTCATTAAGAGATTTTATAATTTCGTTAGCTATAATCCCTGCGCCGCAACCAATGCAAAGGCTTCCCATATTTATTAATTGTTTATTCATATTTTTGAATTAATTTTTTTAAATCCTTTGGGGAAAAAGCCTTGCCACCTAGGCCGACGACTTCTCCAAAAATTTTTGGTTTTTCTTGTAAATCAAAAAGAGCTTCTTTAACTTCTTCATATAAATGACCTGTTTTTTCTCCTTTGAAAGTTAGTGATTTATCTAAAATAATTATCTTTTCTTTATTTTTACAAATATTAATTAAGCTTTTCTTGGGAAAAGGTCGGTAAGTAGTAATTTTGATTAATCCCCATTCTTTTAAATTTTGAGTTATTGTTTCTTTTATTGTGCCGCAAATTGAGCTAGAAGCAATAATAATATTTTTCGCAGTCGTTAAATTAAATGTTTCAATAAGATTAAAATGAGTTTGAAATTTTTGATTAAAATTTGTAAAGGTTTTTTCAATTATTTTTTTAGATTTTTTGATTTTTTTTGCTAATTTAAATCTAAAATAGAGATAACTATCAGGTAAAGATAACTGACCAAATATAGGTGCTTTTTCAAAATTGAATAATGATTTTTGCTTATCTTTTTTACCCAAAAAATTTTTAACTTCTTTGTCGCTTAAAATATTAATTTTAGTCAGTTCGTGGGTGGTGATAAAACCGTCAAGACAAATCATAGCGGGTATTTTAATTAAATTAGTAATTTTGAAAGCCAAAATTGTTAGATAGTAAGCTTCTTGAGGGTTTTCAGCATAAAATTGTAGCCAGCCGCTATCTTTTACGGCCATTGTGTCTGAATGATCGTTGTGTATGTTGAGCGGCGCAGAAATCGAACGATTGCCAACGATCATTACAATTGGTAAATTTAAGCCAGAGGCGACAGTTAACACTTCGTGCATATAAAGAAGTCCTTGAGAAGCAGTTGCTGTAACGGTTCTTAAATTACACGCAGCTGCACCGACGCAAGCAGAAAGAGCTGAGTGTTCAGATTCGGCCAAAATCATTTCAGTTTTCATTTTGCCTTCAAGGATATACTTATTAGTTAGTTGAATTATTTCAGTAGTAGGAGTGATTGGATAAAACGAAATTACTTCGGGTTCAACTTGTTTTAAGGCGTAGGCTACTGCCTCATTACCAGTTAGGCTTATTTTCTTCATAAAATTGAATTTAACTCTTGATAGCCGGCTCTAATAATTTCCGGATTAATTTTTTTAGATTTTTTGATTGAGTTTAATGTTAATGTGGCATCTAGCTGATATTTTTTTTCTAAAAGTGCTATTAGCGCGCCAAGCAGGGGTAAGTTTAGATATTTAACTTTGAATTTTTTTGCTATTTTTTGTGCTGGAAAATAAAAAATTTGCGCTTCTTTTTCTAAAAAATCTGTTGCTAAAATGTGGTAGCAATCAAATTTTATATCTTTGATGGTTGAAACAACTATGCTTGGTTTTGTTATTGGATAATGCGATAAAATTTCGTGGTCGCTAATTCTTATATAGGCGTAAGTTTTTGCGCCTGATCTTTCTGGGCCGTATTCAGGAAAAGATTGAGCGAATAGTTTTTGTTGATTAATTGTTCGTGCCAAAATGATGGCGGCGGTTTTTATACCTTCGCCTCCAAGTCCCTGCCAAATTACTTTAATTGTTTTCATAAAATTTATAATAACAAAATGGTTTTTAATGACAAATTAATTTACAAGAGAGGTAGCATTCATTTCCGATGGTTGAGGCAAGTTTAATATTTTTAATATTAAAGGGGCAATATTTTTTAAACTTGGTTCTGTTGCAAATAAAAAATTATTTTTTTTGTTTTGAAAATCAGCTAAGATAAATGGGACAGGGTTATTGGTATGCTCTGGATTAGCGGTGCCTGTTTGAGGTTTTATCATTTCTTCAGCATTACCATGATCGGCAGTTATAATCAAGATTCCTTTGTGTTTTTCCATGGTCTTTTTGATTTCACCTAGACATTTATCTACGTGTTTTACAGCTTCTACTACCTTATCAAAAACACCAGTATGCCCAACGATATCGCAGTTAGCAAAATTAGCAACAATAAATTTATATTTTTGATTATTTAAAATTTTAATTAAATTTTCCGTGATCGCGTAAACACTCATTTCTGGTCTTTGGTCATAAGAGGAAACTCTAGGAGAAGGAATTAGTATGTCGTCTTCACCAAAAAATTTTTGTTTTGCTCCACCATTAAAAAAATAGGTAACATGAGCATATTTTTCTGTTTCAGCAATATGTAATTGAGGCATTTTGTTGTCAGCAATAACTTCACCCAAAGTTTTAACTAATGGCTTATCCCTAAAGGCAAAATAAGCTGGGATTTTGGTGTTGTATTCAAAATAAGGGACAAAAGTAACGAGCATCAGATTATTGATTTTTTCTCGTTTAAAACCGGTAAAATTATCATTTATTAACGCTTGACTAATCTCATGAGCTCGGTCACTTCTAAAATTATAAAAAATAATTGAATCGTTGGGGCTAATTAGGCCATTGCTATCAATAATACTAGGCGGAATTGTTTCGTCATATAAGCCATTACGATAATAAAAAGAAATTGCTGTTTCTGGATTTTTAAATTTTTTTCCTAAACCGCTGGTAATGCAATCATAATAAAGTTTAATTCGTTCCCAGTGTTTATCTCTATCCATGGCGTAAAAACGACCTCCGATAGTTGCAATTTTTACCTGATTGTTTAATTCCAGTTCTGTAATTTTTTCTTTTAATTTTTCTAAAAAAATTAAAGTTTGGTATTGTGGAGTGTCACGACCATCTGAGATGAGGTGGAGATAAATATTATTAGCATTTAGTTTCTTCATCAATTCTAACAAAGCAAATAAGTGATCAATGTGAGAGTGAACCCCCCCATTGCTTAAAAGTCCCATTAGATGTATTTTAGCATTTGTTGCTTCGGCATGGTGGATTGATTTTAGAAAAACAGGATTTTGGAAAAAAGTTTTATTAATAATTGCTTGATTAATTTTTGTTATATCTAAAGACAACTGTCGGCCAGCACCTAAATTAAGGTGGCCAACTTCAGAATTTCCAACTTCATGTCCAGGGAGACCGACACATGAACCGGAAGCGCAAATTTCTGTGTGAGGATAATTTTTCCAAAGCTCATCAAAGTTAGAAGTACTAGCAATGCTGATGGCATTGCCGCCCCAAGCTGGAGCCAATCCAAAACCATCTAAGATCAAAAGCATTATTGGTTGATAACTTTTTTCTTTATTAATATCTAAAAACATATTTTTAATTGGTTTTATTTTTTATCAACAAAATAACCCAATTGTATTTTAGCACAAAAATTACAGAATTTTTTGTCCAGAAAATAAATCACTTTTTATGCCCAAAGAAGAGGCGACAGTTGCGGTCACATCAACTAAAATGCCTTTTTTGAGTTCGCTGGCTAATTTAATCCAAAGACTTTGGTGGTTAATATATGTTTGGTCTAAATTTGTATCTTTAACATTAACTATAATAAAAAATACGGGATTAATTGTATGCTCTTTGTCTATGTTTTTTGTAACCGGATTGATCGCTTGCTCGGCATTGCCGTGATCAGCAGTTATAAAAATTTTATAACCAAGATTGGATAAGTGAGCGATTAAATCTTTTAAATAAAAATCAACAGCGCTTATAGCTTTTCTGATAGCATCAAAATTGCCAGTGTGACCAACCATATCGCAATTAGCATAATTGACTAAAACAAATTCTGCTAAATTATTGCTGAGTTCTTTTTTGAGAGTTAAATTGATTTCCATTAAACTCATTTGAGGTTTTTGATCATATGAGGACAATTTTGCTGAAGGGACAGCGATTAATTTTTCCAAAATATTTTCTTTATTATTCCCTCCGTTAAAAAAATATGTTACATGAGGATATTTTTCAGTTTCAGCGATATGTATTTGACTTAAATTGTTTTGAGCCAACAAATCGGAAAGAGTAATATTGGGTATTGTTGGTTTAAAAGCAACATTAATTTTTAATTTCCAGTCTGTTTCATAAGGAGTCATTGTTGTGAAATAAAGGGGGGAGGAAATATTTCTTTTGGGCAAATCGGGGTCATTTGAGAGAAATAATTTTACTAATTGCCTAGCACGATCAGCCCGATAATTAAAAATAATTACGGCGTCATTAGAGGAAATTACAGCTTTGGGTTGACCATTTTTGTTCGTAATACAGGTTGGTTTAAT
>JAQVDI010000025.1:5287-8436 GCA_028698375.1 Patescibacteria group bacterium
ACATATGGATTTTTAGTCAAAAGTGTATCTAAAAATGGCGTTTGAGAAGTAAAAATTGGGTTAGTTTCCTGGTCGCTAGATAAACCTAAACCATCTAAAATAATTAAAGCGGTTTTCATAAGCCATGAGTATAAGGAAGATTATGTAAAGCCTCAATTTCCAGTAATCGATTATATTTTGCTAGTCTTTCGCTGCGGGCTAAGCTGCCACTTTTTATTTCTTCTGCCCCAATACCAACTGCCAAATCAGCGATAAAAGGATCTTCAGTTTCGCCGCTACGATGAGAGATAATAATTTTCATATTATAATTTTTAGCTTCGCTAATAGCGCTAAAAGTTTCGCTGATAGTGCCGATTTGATTTGGTTTAATTATAACAGCATTAGCTAATTGATTTTTTTCACGAATTATTTCAGGGTTAGTGGTAAATAAATCATCACCCACAATTTGTAGATTAGGAAATGCGGCAATAATTTTTTGCCAACCGACAGTGTCGTTTTCGCTCATTGGATCTTCTATACTTTTTATAGACAAAATTTCGTTTAAGCTTTGATAATAGTTGATTAATTGGTCACTTGTGATTAATTTACCGCCAATTTGATATTGTTTTGTTTCTGGACGATAAAAACCATTAGCTGCTAGGTCTAATCCAAGAAAAACCTTTTCTTGGTTATTGGTGGCTTCAATTGCCTCTTTAATTAAAGACATTGCTTCTTGATTGTTGTTGAGCAGAGGAGAAAAACCCCCTTCGTCACCTAAGCCAGTACTTTGGCCTTTAGCCGTAAGTGCTGCTTTTAATTTGAGATAAATTTCTACACCAATTTTTATACTTTCAAAAAATGAATTAGCACTGGGGATGACCATAAATTCTTGAATCTCTAAATTATTATTAGTGTGAGCGCCGCCATTAATAATGTTGAACATTGGTGTTGGTAAAGATATTTTTTTATTACCACTAATTTCACTAATATATTGAAATAATTCTTTTTTTGTTGCCATTGCTCCTGCTCTAACACAAGCAGAAGAGACAGCTAAGATAGTATTAGCTCCGAGCTTACCTTTATTGGTGGTGCCGTCAAGTTCTAATAATTTTTTATCAATTGCACTTTGATCTGTGATTTCTAAACCTTTCAGACCATTGTTGATAATGTCATTTATGTTTTGAATATTATTTTGTAGAGAAAAACCGGCGAATAATTGCGGATTATTGTCAAAAATTTCAGCTGCTTCATGTTTGCCAGTAGAAGCACCCTGAGGCACCATTGACCAACCAATTTCACCTGTATCTAAAGCGACATAAGCTTTTAAAGTCGGGATTCCCCTAGAATTAATAATTTGAATTGCTGAAACAGATTTAATTTTCATGTGTTATAAATTTAAATTATTATTAATTTCTGTTATTGGTTTTTCTATAAAAATTTCCTCTAAAGCAAAATTAAAATTTTGTGGTTCAGATAAAAAGTGTAAATTTTCTGGTTTGTTTAATGACAAATCGTAGAGATATTGATTGCCCCAGGGATTATTAGGTTGAAAAAAACGCGGTTCAGGAACATTAGAATAATTTTTGTTGGCAGACCAAGCGAATGGTGTGCCTTCAGTTATATAATAAGACGCTCCAGATTTCTCTTGATATGGTTCATAAAGAGGCTCCAAATGATTAAAAATTAAGTTTGATAAAACGAGATGATCATGGCTTGGGTTAATAGTAACGTGTCCAAAATTAGGTGGGATAATCACAATTTCTGGTGCTTGGGCAAAAATAAAAAAAACATTTTTTAAATTATCAATGTCATCTTGCAAGATAAAAATTGCCTTGCCATTAATAATTTGATAGATTTCTGGATAAGTTAAATTACCGATTTTGGGATGATAATGTCCATAAGTTTTTACAAATTCTCCGTTTATAACTCCGGCTGGTATACTGGTTAGGTCATGACGAATTTCAGTAATTTTTTCTTTATCTTCTAACTTACAAACACCACGGTACATTTTATAAATTGTACAATCAAAATCTATTCCTTTTTGATTGGATAAAACCTCTTTTAAATCTGATAATTGGCGATTATTCTCTGCACTGACGGAAACACTATCATCAAATTTAAGATAAGTTGATTCTAGTTTAATGGGAAAACTGTAATTTAGCACATTTTAATTATAGCGCAAATTGAGAAAAAATTCTATTTTATTCTATTGTTATTGTCTCTTAAAATTTGGGCTGTGCCTAAAGCAGTGGTTTGAATTGAATCAGGACGAAAAATTTCGCAAGGTAATTTTTCTAATATGTTGAATAATTGATCACCAATTTCGTCGTGGCGAATTGTGCCACCATCTATCATTAATTTATTAATTTTTAAGTTTAAAACTTTTTCTTTTATTTCGTTGAAAAATTGATTAATTATTTTTTGGTTTTCACTTTTAATAGCTAAAACTAATTCTGGACCATTGAGAGCAAAACGATATTCTAACATATATTCGGCGGCTTTTTTATAATAGCTAATTAAAGTTTCGTATTGTGATTTAAAAATTATTTTTTGACCTAAGCTATAATTTAAAAAAATTCCGCTTCCTAAAGTTAGTTTTGCTAAACTTTGGTTTTGTTTATTATGGGTAGCATAATACATTCCCGCTTGTTGATCGGCGATAGAAGCCATTAAGGGGATTTGCTTATTTCCAATTTTGATATGGCCAAAGTTATAAAAATTAGGTTGAATTTTGGGTATAATCGTTGCATTAATACGAAAAATACGTAATAAATTTTGATCCCAATCATTTTCTTTCAAGGAGTATAAAAGAGTATGATTAGCATTGGTGTGATCACAAAAATGATTACGTTCATCAGTTAAATTAAAAATTAGCCAAGAATTGATTGTGCCAAAAGCTAGTCGGTCATTAAGCAAATAATTTTTTATGTCTGCTACATTTTCCAGAATCCATTTTATTTTACTGGCGCTATAAACTGGTGATAATTCTAAACCAGTTAGTTGTTTCAATTTATCAGGTTTTATGTAATTTTTTACAAAAGATAAATCATCAGGTTGAACACGTTGATCTTTCCAGGTAATAGCTGGGTAAAGGGCTACGCCTGTTTGTTTGTCCCACAATACTGTAGTTTCGCGTTGGTTTGTAATGCCGCAAGCAATAATGTTATGTT
>JAQVDI010000026.1 GCA_028698375.1 Patescibacteria group bacterium
CCTGTTATCAAACTTTAGAAAAATTACAAAGCGAAGGTATCCCCACTCAAGCTACCCCTTTTAAAGATAGTTTAAAAGCACAATTACGAACAGCCAATCGTTTGCATGTTCGTTTTGCAGTGATTGTCGGTCAAAAAGAGATGAATGATAAAACTGTAATTGTACGTGATATGAAAGAAAGTGTTCAAGAAATTGTGCCTCATGCGGAACTTATTAATTATCTAAAAAATAAGTTAAAAAAAGATTAATTTTTCTGGTCTCTAAAATTAAAAAACCGTCAGAATCAGACGGTTTGGTTTTTGACAAAAAATGAACGTAATTGAACAATTTTATTGATTTCTTTGAGGATATGAATTTCTATTTTTAATTGATAGGGAATTTCATTGTGCAAATATTCACCATTTGCGAAAATGATATGATTGTTTGTATCTTCTTTTTCTTCTAATTGCCAATGATTAATTTCTGGCCAATTATAAAGCAAAAAATGGCTTAAGATATTAGCTGATGAAAGATCGCTTTTTGGTTCTTTGGAAAATTGATTTGGTGGTTTAATGGCGATTAATCTGATTCTGTTATTTAGCAAAGTAAAAGTTTCGTAACCATCTGATTGAATAGTGTAAAAAGTATTAGGATCATAGGTTGTTGGTTGGTCAATTTCAATCCCCAGGGCTAATACATTTTCATTTTTCAAAAAAACAGTGTAGCGTTGAGCCTCAATTTTATCCACACAGCCATTTTGATTCACATCAACCCAAGGTTGGAAATTTTCATTTGCCCAAAGAAGGTTAATATTTGTGATTAAGATGAAACAAGAGCAAACAAAAAGCTGAAAAGTTTTCATCGTGCTCACCTCTTTGTTAAAGAATAGACAATTAAATAATAGGTTAAATTGGATAAAAAAACAAGACATTTTAAAAAATCACTTGACAAAAAAATTAATTAGGCATAAATTATATATGCAGAGGGTGGATCGTTTAGGAACCTTGCGATGGGCCCATGCCCCCCCCCGTTGTAAAAACTAAGGAGGTGCTAAAACAACCACACTTAGAAAAACAAAGGGGTTTTGCAAGGAAAACAACTACGATCCGCCTGCAATCATTTATTCTGCCCTCTGCAATATCTACGATCCCCGCCCTTCGGGGCGACCCGCCAAAGCTACGGCTACGGCGGGTTTTTTTTCTAAAAAAATCCAGTCATAAATCTATAACTGGATTAAAAATATTGGTTTTTAATTAATATGAATATTTAATACCAAAACCATGAGTGCCGATTTTAGCTTCTAAATTGTTGTTTTTATACAATAAACCGGTATTTTCTCTAAAACCAAATTCGCCGTCATATTCTAATTTTGAATCAAAATAAAAGTTATCCAACAGTTTAAGCCGTAAGCCTTCAAAAGTAAGACGAGGATACCATTGAATATTGTTGGAAATATAAGCGAGTGGAATTTTTGCATCAATATTAAAATCATTGTTTTCATAGCGAAGGGCAAACCAAGCTTTGCCTTCAAGTCCACGAGATTCTTTTAACCATGCTGGTCCAAGTGGCTCATCAGTCTCTAAAGTAACTCCCCACAACCAACGGTTATCTAATTTTGGTTTCACGTCAAAGGGTATATAGATAGAAGTTCCCATGTGACCTATTTTTTCATCGGGACGAATATAAACAATTAGACTTGAGCTTGGCTTTTTTAAATATAAAGTTAAAGTTTCCACATCCCATTCTTGGCTATAGCCAAAACCTAAATTAACTTGCTCCCAACCAATTGATTGATTCTGCGGCCAAGCCAAAGCAGGCAAGAACAAAAGTCCAAAAGTCAGAAAAAGTTTCATTTTGCCTCCTGTTTGTTAAAGTGCATTATTTTATTTATATACTAAAACACTTAAAAATTAAAGTATTTTTATCAGAAAAGTTGACTTTTTATAAAAAAGTAGATATAATTTTAAAAGTTTTGTACCTTAAATCTAGACAGTGTCTTTCGGTTCGGTTAAGGAGGAAAAAGTCATGTCTCGTCTCACGTTGATGGTCGTTGCGTTGATGGTCGTGGTCGTTGTAGCGCTTGTACCCATAGGACTAATGGTTTGGTCGTATCTTGGCCAGACTAACTACGTTCGGAGCATCTCGCCGATCTGCGGCCAGATGCAGAACACGAACTCTGCCTTTGCTGTGTATGCGGCCAAGGCGGATGACTTCTCGGCGCTCAAGGCGAAAGCCGAAGAGTGCCATAAGGAAATTGGAAACTTGCTCGTGAGCGTCAACGGCATGGGCCGTGGCGTGCCGGGCAAGTACGTCCCTTTTCACAAGGGACTCCAGTCCCTGCTGAACAGCTACCAGTCGTTTTACGGCAAAGTAGCGGTTGAGGCTGGAGGCTGGGAAAAGGCCAGCTTTGAGGGAGTGGAGACAGCGCGCAGCGCTGTTCTCCAGTCAGCCAATATGTGTTTCACCAACTGGCCGACGGCAGTTAGCCCGCTCAACAACGATACCTCCTGGTGTGGGTCGCTCTCTAGCGATTTGAAGAAGCTGGCTGACTCCAAAAAGTCAGCTAGTGCCTCGCCGGCCGTAATGGTTGGCGGTGTGCCGATAACTGGGGGAGTAGTGATCGCCTTGCCGTCAATCGGTGGGCAAATGAGCTACAACCCCAGTGCGGGTTATGTGGCTCAGATGCGCAGCTTGCTTGTCGGCTACAAGCGGTTGCGCGGCGATTTAAATCGTGCCACGGATATATACGACCGTGGTGGGGGTATTGCTTATGGTACCTTGGACAACGCCATTACATCCAGGAGAAATATCCTGAACGCGATTCAAGGGATCATTCCACCGGCAGAATATGCCGGTAGCCACAACCTGGCCATCTCTACGCTTCAGACCGGCATTCAGGCGGTTGAGGCGTTCCGTTATGAGGGAAATCGACAGGCGCTACATGAGCTGAGCAACATCACTAGCTCAAATATGCGCCAACTGGAACGGGTTTACGGCTTCTAGAAGGAGTAGAAAATGATTCAGAAACTAACTCTTCTTCTAGTAGTCATTTTGTCTGGTTGCGACTGGGGTAAGGTAGCCGTTCCACCCCTGCCGCCGCAAGAGTTGGCCAGCTCGATGTATGTAAGCGAGCCAGCTCTGTTGTCTTCGTCTGCTAGCGAGCAAACGCCAGCGCCGGCGAAAATGGCTCAACCGCCGCTTTTGTCGCAGAGTTCAAGTTCCGCGTCAGAGCAAGTGACGCGGATTGTTGTCAGCATCTCAGAGCAAACGCTCTTGGCATATTCTGGCGACAAGGTTTTGCGGCGGGTCACGGTTTCAACCGCTGACGGACCGACATTGAGCACGGGCCAAGATTTAGAAGGTCCGCACAATCATGTGGGATGTTTCAACGTCTACAAAAAAGACGCTGACCACGTTTCGGGTCAGTATGGATCGCCCATGCCCTTTTCTATGTTTTTTTGGAAGGGGCACGCGATTCATGCGACCGAACCGCACCTCTATGCGAAGTTGGGTAGTCCGGCTTCGCACGGTTGTGTGCGAACGAACTTAGAAGATGCCCAGTGGTTGTTTGAAAGAACACCACTGGGCACGCCGGTGATTGTGGAGGGGCCGATTACTCAGTCGGCCTCAAAACAAAAACCGGACCGATCTAATCAGGGGCGCGCAGATCTATCGCGCTCCGACTAACAATTCCGTTCCAGATCCATACTCCCCAAATCCACTCGGATGCGGGGAGTTTTTATTTTAAATAAAAATAAGCTTCAACAGAACAATATAAAAATGAATGCTTTTCCAAGCTTCCTCAAACAATCTAAAATAGGTGTGTGAAGGATTGGTCGAAGAATATTAAAATTTTAAATATAATAGAAGGCGTTTTGTATTGTTTGGCGTAAAAGGTCAGAAAATGCTGTTTGACTTAAAGTAAAAATCAAGCCAAAACTAGCAATAATAATAATTACAGAAA
This sequence comes from Patescibacteria group bacterium, assembly GCA_028698375.1. Taxonomy (GTDB): domain Bacteria; phylum Patescibacteriota; class UBA1384; order JAGGWG01; family JAGGWG01; genus JAQVDI01. The sequence continues at coordinate 3,944 of JAQVDI010000026.1, forward strand.
GCCATTTGGTGTAAATACCAGCAGTGCGCGTGAACAAAATCAGTGATAAAACTGCTAAAAGCGCGGGCGCTAAAACTTTAATATCGCCCAAAGGAACAAATTGTCCACCAACATAAGTGCCACTTTGACCTAAATATGCTCCTAAATCATAATTAATTTTGAAAATAATAAAAATAATTTCCAAAATTAAAACTGCCAATAACATTAAAGAAGACCAGCGAGTGGAATTACCTTCAGTCCGATAAATCTCATAAATTACAGTTGGTAACAAGAAAAAAGCGATCCATAAAGGATTAGTGGTTTTTAAGCCAATAATCAAGCCAATTGCCGCGACAATAGATAAGCCAATGCAAATTGGTGTTGCATAAGTAGTTGGTTTTGCCATAGTTTTGTTTAATTGATAAATTATTTTTTAATTATTAAGTTAAGGCATAATGGCACCTTGGGTAGCACCATGTCCAGTTTCTTCGTCATAAGCGATATTATCAGCTCTATTTTCCGCAATAATATTATCAACTATTGCTCCAACCACATTGCCAGCTTCTTCGCAAGTTGCTGCTGTCAAACCATTTGCTGAGTTAAAAATTCGGTCAGCCGTATCATAATGACGCTGTTTGTGTCCATGCTCATGTGTTGTCAGTGCGTTCATATAAGCTTGCCATTTTTCTGGTAACCCGGGTTGTACATCACCAATAATCTCCCAATTAGGATAATAAATATCAACATTTATTCCTACTGCTACATCTGTAATCTGGCAAGCACCTGTTGGCGTGTACTGATAGCGAAAAATCCAGCTAAACATTGAAGTGGCCATTCCAGCATAACTAGAACCATCTTGTTTCGGGCCGCAACTACGCACCTGATTTTTTAAATCTTCTGCTGTATACGCATAAATAGAGTAATAATGATCGCCTAAATTTTTCTTAATTCCCGGATCATTAACGCTAATTGATAGTGGAGAAGAACTAGGAATTTCTACTTGGCTACAATCTTGAGGCGTGGGATATGAGTTGTAAGTGGCAGTTTCAGCTGTAGTATCTTGGGTAGATTCAAGAGCAGTATCAGTTACATCTTTTGTTTTTTCTAAGGCTGTTTTAATTTTCGCTTGGTTATCAATTGCGTTACTGGCACGATAAATAATTATGGGAACAGCAATAATAGCGATTAAAAGCAAAATTATACAACCAGCAATAATATTGCGTTGGCTTTTTATCGGTTTATTATTTTCTGTATTAGAATCAATTAAATTTTTTTTAACTTGTGGCGCTATTTTTTTTGTAATTTTTTTCATTGATTTTATTATAACAAACAATATCGTAGGAGAACATTTGCTATAATAAAAATATGAAAAAAGTTTTATCTAAGGCAGATTTGCATATGCACACGACTTTTTCTGATGGTCAAGCGAAAGTAGAAGATGTTTTAAATTATGTAGTTAATAAAACTGATCTTAAAATTATTGCTATTACTGATCATAATTGTATTACTGGCGCTCTTTTAGCTCAAGATATTGTGCGTGAAAAAAAATTACCAATTGAAGTTATTGTCGGTGAAGAAGTGTCAACTCGTAGTGGTCATGTTATTGGTCTTTTTCTAAAAAAAGAAATTCCAGCTGGTCTAACTGTTTGTGAAACTATTAAGCGTATCAAAAAACAAAACGGTCTTGTCATCACTCCTCATCCTTTTTATTTTACAGTGATAAACACTTCTATTAAGCATGAGGTGATGAATGGGATTGGTTTGAGAGAAATTATGAAAAATTATAAATATATTGATGCCATAGAAACCGTAGACGCTACACCAACATTAGCTGATGAAAATTTAACCGCTCATATTTGGAATGCCACTTTAATTCATAAAGCAGAAACTGGTTCTAGCGATGCGCATATTTTAGACGCAATTGGTATGGGTTATACTTTATTTGAGGGCACAACTAGTGCAGATTTGCGACGTAGTATTGAGAATGCTCAAACTCGCGCTGTTGCTCGTCGTTGGGGATTTCTAGGTTTAGCCAAATATGCTTTTTTCTTTTTTCCTAAAGCTATTCGTTTAGGTGTGTATACATTAATTCATGGCAAAAGAAAAATTAATAAAATTTAAAATGCCCCCTATTTAATAAGGAGCATTAATTTTATTAACTGATATTAATCGCATTTTTTCGCGGGTTTTTTGACGCATGTATTTAAATTCTCTAGCAATAACCTTATTTCTGAAATCGCTAAGATCTTTTCGGGTGATTTGCCAAACCCCTTTTTGTTTAACGGCAGTAAGATAACCAAGTTTAATCCAAATACCAACCATTTGAAAAGAAAAACCTAATATTTCTGCTGCTTCTTTGGCTGATAGATAATTATTTTTTATTTTTCTTTTAGAAAGATAATATTCAACTGTTTTTAATTCTTTTGATTTTTTGTTAAACATTTTCAGCATTTTTTGATCGGGAATCTTTCTAATCCAAATCATACCTAAAGCTTTTTTAATGGGACCAAACGCATTTTTAATAGCATATAATCTGAATGTTGAAGTATTTTTGTTGATTTTTTTAGCAGCCATACTGCAAGTTATCCAATTGCTATACAAATCAATAATTCTTATGATTTCAGAAGGCGGAATCAACCAATATCTAAAATTATTTTTTTTCCTGCCATTTTTTTTAAGACCTTTTATGCTACCATTTCGTAAATGATAATTAAGCGCACCTATAGAGACAATTTTAATTTGTTTTGCCAGGTCATGTGAATTGCAACCATCTAGGTGGCTTAAAATAAAATCTTGATCAGACTGCGAGAATGATTGTTCTAAATTATTTTCTTTTACTTCAAAGTGTTGTTGATTCATTCTGATTAAGGATTTTGCGAGTTCTGAATGAATAAAACAATAAGGATGAGGTTCCAAAATTATTACTTTATGTCTGCAACCGACAACAAAGCACAATTCTTGTTCGCACATATTCTTTTCCTTGTCAATGTTCTAACTAACTGCAGTATCTTATAAATTTATTTTTTCGTCAATCTTTTAAAAACATTTTTTTTATGTTAAACTTATGCTGTTATGAAAAAAGAAGAAGCGAGTCGTTTAGAAAAATTAGAGAATTTGAAGAATGAAGGGATTAATCCTTACCCTAGTGTTGCTTTAAATTGTGGAAGTATCGCCAATGTCCGCGAAAAAAAAGAAGGTGAAGTGATAATTGCTGGTAAAATTATTTCTTTACGCAGTCATGGAAAATCTACTTTCGCTGATTTGGAAGACGAAAGTGCCAAAATTCAACTTTATTTTAAATTAGATAATTTAGGAGAAAAAAAATATCAAGATTTAAGCTTATTAGACGCTGGAGATTATATTCAAGTTAAAGGTGATTTATTCAGCACTCATGCGGGTGAACTAACTGTGGAAATAAAAGAATTTAGTATTTTAGCTAAATCGCTTTTGCCGATTCCAGACAAGTGGTATGGGTTGAAAGACACAGAGATTAGGTATAGAAAGAGATTCTTAGATTTAATTATTAATGATAACGCTCGGAACAATTTGCGAATTCGTTCTAAAATAGTTTCTAGTTTGCGTAGCTTTATGGAAAAAAATAATTTTATTGAAATAGAAACACCAGTTTTACAACCCATTCCAGGTGGCGCAGCTGCTAAACCTTTTAAAACTAAATACAACATTTTAGGGCAAGATATGTATTTACGTATTGCCCCAGAGCTATATCTAAAACGTTTAATTGTCGGCGGTTTTGAAAGAGTTTATGAAATCGGTAAAAATTTTCGTAATGAAGGCTTGTCGCATATGCATAACCCAGAATTTACAATGATGGAATTTTATTGGGCGTATCAAAACTATGAGAGTTTAATGGATTTTACTGAAAAATTAGTTTCTAATTTAGTCAAAGAAATAAAAGGGAAATTAAAAATTACTTATCAAGGTGAAGAAATAGATTTTAAACCTCCCTATAAAAGAGTAAAATTTATTGATTTAATCCGTGATCATTGTGGAATTGACCTTGAGAAGTCATCAGATTTTGAATCACTTAAAAAAGAGGTTCTTTCCAAAAATATTGATTTAAACTTTAAAGAAATTTCTACTTGGCCTAAATTGGCAGATGAATTATATAAAAAAGTGGCTCGTCCCAAAATAATGCAGCCAACTTTTTTAATTGATTATCCTAGCGTTTTAAAACCATTGGCTAAAGCCAAGGCAGAAAATTCTAATG
>JAQVDI010000027.1 GCA_028698375.1 Patescibacteria group bacterium
CAAGAAAAATGAGATTAATTTCGCTTGCGTTTTGGAAGCCAAGATGTCTTCTAGCTGCATTTTTGCCATAATTTTTAATTAGTTTATAACTAATTATTATAATAGCATAAAAAATAGTTAGTAAAAATTAAAAACTGTGGATAACTCAATTAGCAGATTGATTCCTTATTTTGGAATCTATTTAGTAAAAAGAATAAATATTTTATTTTGCCAAGAGATTAAAAAGTGTAATGATATTTTATTTGTGGAAATATAGAGGTTTAATTGCGAGATAGTCTTTCTATCTCTAGAATCCAATCATTTGCATGTTCCGATCGTCAAGCGATCAAAAATTATCGATTGAAGATCTGGAACTTTCTAAGGATAAAAAGAAAAATTAAATAAATAAAAAATTGCCGACTTTCCGGCAATTTAGTGAGGAATTAATATATCTGCGATACAAACAGAACACTCTTTTTCATAAAGAGGATTTATTGATTCTATAATTTTAATAAGTTGATTTTTAAATTCAGTTTTAAGAATATCTTGGATTAACGGTGAAATGATATCGTTAATATAGAATGCTTCTAATAGTTCTTCTGATTTATGCTGGATAAAATAATTAGGATCTTTTTTAATTTCATTAAGCTGCTCAAAAGAAAGGCGAATTAGTTCGTTTTTGATTTTTTTAATTTGATTACTTAAAAAATCTTCGTGCGTTTCGATTTCTTTGGCCAAAACTTTTTTCATTTCATCACTTTGTGCATACAATATTGCAATTGTTGCTAAACAGCTTATGATAATAAAAATATAACCAAAAATAGTAAAAATGTCACCAAGCGACCTTAATTCTAGAGAATCTCCGATTAACAATGCAATAATTGCTATAAATCCGGCTATCATATACCGTTTGATCCAGCGACTATGTTCAAGAATTGGTTGCATTTTGCACCTCATTGTCTAAGAACTTAACAATATAAAGATAAACTAAAAATTAAATTAAATCAAATTTTCGACAAATAAAAAACCGAAGATGTTTGCCTTCGGTTTATGAAATTTGGGTGTTAAGATCAGAGTGAAGAGTAGATATTATATTAGAGACAGCTTCAATCTGTTTCAATTGATCACTTATCAAACCACTAAGTACTATGATTAGATCTAAAGATTGTGAAATAATTTTTTGCAAATTTTTGGAATCGAAACGTGATGCTTTGAATTCTTGGAAAAGATCACCATGAGCATCAAACATATGGCTGATAATTACAGATCTATTTTCATTGACCGCTAATAAAGAACGTAATAAACTATGGAGAACTTTGTCAGCAATAACAATTAATTTAGTTTGATCTTTGGCTGAAGTTTTAGTTAACTTATTAATTTTTTCACAGTGGTTGAGAATATTTTTTTTGCAGCTTTAATTTCTGGAGAAAACTTTTCTTTTAGCATTTCTTTCCTTTTTGTTTAAGGACTAAACAAATTAATTGTTATTTAATGCAAAGCAAAAGTCAAATATTTTTTTTGTTTTTTTGAAAATAAATTCCTGATAAGCTGACAATTAGCCCTAAAGACCAAAACATCAGGTTTAAATTAGCATCCCAAGTACTGACAAAAGTAGTAAAAAAGTGGATTATTATCCTACCGATAGCTAAACCAAATAATATTATAAAAAAGAGACGCGGATTGTCTTTTTTAAACAAATAAATGCTTAACCCTATTAGAAAAGCATCTAAAATTAGATAATAAGCATCAATTGGATGTCTTTTTTGGCCTAAAAACTGAATTGCCCATGGCATAGTGGTGATTTTGCCAATGTTATCTAGAACTAAAAATGAGCCAAGACGAATAAAAAAAATGGCGGATAAAACTGGTATTATCAAGAGATTTAAATATTCTAAGATTTTTTGTTTTTTATAAATTAAATAAATTAAAATTAGTAAAAGGGAAAAAATAATACCGCCGAACAAAACATAACGGCCTTGCCAAAAATAAAAAAAATCAACGAAAGAAAAACTATGAGGATGAGCTAAAAAATAAAAAGCTCTTGCGCCAATGATTCCCCCCAAAAACCCTAAAAAAAAGATATTATAAATTAAATCAGGATTTTTTTTCTTTAAATTAGCTAGATAAATAAGAATAAAAAAAGCAACAGTTGCCCCTAAAGCAAACAAGCTACCCCAAGTTTGGAATTTTAAAGAAAAAAGAGAAAAAGTCGGATGAGTAATCATTTATTTGATTAAATTATCAATTTCTTGTTTCAATTCTGTGGGGACATTTTCAAGATTAATTTTAATTAAATTAGTTTTATTTTTGATATCACCGACAAGAATGAATATTAGTAGATCTAAGATTAAAATTAAAAATACAATTGCTAAAATAATGTATAAAATAAGATAAAGTTTTTTTTGTTTTTGGGCAATTTCTTCTTTGTTTTTTAGCATTAAACATTGTGCATTATTCTTTAAGATCCAAAATTTCATTAATTTCCAATTGATTGAAACCGATAATTATTTTTTCTTCACCATTTTTATTAATAATTATTACTGGCACGCCACTTTGATTGCTTTTTTCCATCATTTCTTGTGCTTTCTCTGGATTTTTTGATAAATCCCAAGCTGTGTATTCAATATTTTTGGCATCAAAATAGTCCATCGCCATGTGGCAATAAGGGCAGCTGGGTGTGTGGAAAATCGTAATTTGATAATTTTTTGTCATAGTTATAATTAGTTTATTTTTTCTTTTTTTCTCTTTCTTTTCTGGCTTTAATGCGTCGACGCATTAAATATTCGACACGGTTCATATAAAAAACCAAGATCACAATAAAAATAGTAATAGTGACTGCATAGACAAATTTTAAGATTAAAGAAGAAGCATTATCATTAGGGAAGATCATTTTAATAGCACTGGCAATGGCATCATTCCAAGCCAAACCAGCAACCAAGCCTAAAGCGGCGCCAATTAAAGTTTTTAGTTGTTCGCTTAGATTGTTCCAAAAGTTATTTTCAGGATTAAATTTTATTTTCGCCATATTATTAATTTAAATTAAAAAAACCAATAGCTTTAAATTTAAAATAAAGATATATTAAAACTCCTAAAATTATAAAAAATAAGAGAGCAAAAAACAAGGCCTTAAAAATACTAAGACCAGCGTTAAAGTTGGATTTAACAAGTAAAAAAAGCGTTTTTAGCCCTAGCCAAATAGCAATTAAAAAAATTAAACCCACGATTATTAAAGTTGTGGTCATTGTAAAATTTTTATTTTTAAATTTGGTAAATTAATCATAAGAGCGGTGTTGTTCATTAGTGGTGGAACATTAATAATTGTTGTTTTGCCAAATACTTTTTTATTATAAGGCATATGAGAATGCCCATGAAGGTGTAAGAAGGGGGCATTTTCTAAATTAATTTTATTGGTTATTTTTGGGGGTACATGAGTTAGCAAAATCGTATTTTGATTGATTGATTTGTCAAGATTGGGAATTATCTCGCCCCATCCGGAAATTCCTACCAAGTGATAACTCAAAAAATTAGTTTCTTCTAAGAAAACTTTTTCTTTTTTAAAAAATTCAACTGTTTCTTCGCGTTCGTTATTGCCGGCAATTGTAAAAAACGGTAGTTTATGTTTTTTAATGACATTGATTACTTTTTTAATTTGGCCAATTTGATCTGGTGTTTGGGCACTAGTGATATCGCCGCAACTAATTATAGCATCTATTTTTTCTTGTTTAAGCCAACGTTCTATATTTTCTGGGCCATTAATTCGGTCATGCATATCTGAAAAAACCAAAAAATTAACCTGTTGCTTCTTCATTTTTTTAGTAAAACTTAAATTTTGTAAACAATATCTCCTTCGCGTACTTTTTCATCAACCTTCATTCCCGCTTCTTCGCCTTTTTTAATTTCTTTTACTTCGGCATGATCAATTTGCATGGAAGAAATCTCTTGTTCAAAATTAGTAGTTGCTCCTTTAACAAGAATTTTGTCACCAACAGAAATTTTTTCTTTTGTAGCCTTTACAACGGCCACACTAATGTGATCAAAAAAGTGTAGAATTTCTCCTACTTCTTTACCAGTTTTTTCTTCTGCCATTTTATTTATTAGTTTATAAATTAAAAATTAAATTAGTTTTTCTTCTTGTCAAAATCTTTAATTTCAATTGATTGAATTGGGCAATTCATTATTGCTTCTTTAATGCAACTTAAATTAGTTTTTAAATCAGCTTTTTCAATAATTTGGCTACGTCCATCATGTAATTCAAAAACATGTGGGCAAATACTGGCGCAAAGACCGCAACCAATACAATTCATCTTAACTTGTAAATGCATAATATTAATCTTTAAAACTAATTGACCAAATAGCTAAAACTGCAGCAATTAAAACCCATTGGGTTGAAGCGAGCCATAGATCTTTGCCCAGGGCGCCAGCAAAAGCTAAAATAATAGCAATAAGCGATAGCCAAAAGGCAAGTTGAGAAAGCGCATTACTCTTCATAATTTTTTTTATTTTATAAAATATTAATTTTTTCTTTTAAGACTTTTGAAGCGCCATGCTAAGCCTAAACCTAAAATTCCAAGATAGATAAAAAATCCACCTAAAAGATAAGCGACAATTGCTGGTTTAACAATTACCAAGATACCAAAAATAATTGCGCTAAAGGAAAAAATAGAAATTATTTCTAACATTATTTATAGTATAGTGCTAAATTAATTTTTTTTCAAATTTTAGAACTTAAGGCCTAAAATTTCTTTTCGGGCAACTGCCATAACGCCAAATGCGACTATAATACTAAATAATTTGAAAATCCAACCAATTATCGGAACAGAGAATAAAACAATTAAAACTAAAACACCAATTAGAAGAGAAAGATATGGATATTTATCAGAATCATTATTTAACAAATTCATTATAAAGTCTCCTAAAAGTCCGCCCACGATAATTGTTGAAAGATATGCCCAGAAAATTACAAAACCAAGAAGGATTAAAGCTAATGGTAAACCAATAATTGAGAAGGCAAGTATTAAAAATGCAGTTGGTAAAAGTAACAAAATGACTGCGCCCCAACCTAGTGCTGGCCATAATCTTTCTTTTAAATTTGTTTTAATTGTATTATATCTTTCACGCCAGAGCCAAAGCCAGAGAAAGCCGATTATTAATAAATAAATTAAACCTAAAATTTTAGTTCCAATTTGAGCGGAAAATTTTTGCCAAAAAGTAGGCAAAGGGATATGGTTGTAATCTTCTCCTCCAATTATAATAGCTGATTGACCATTATTTTCTTTAATTAAAGCTTGATAAGGAGCGTAATACTTAATTTGGCCTTTGACATCAAGGTTGGGTTCATAGGTTAGATATTTGGTTTTTAGCAAAATATCACCATTATATTGTCCGTTAAGAATAATATTTTCGCTTGAGCCATTAACTTTTCGCTCGAAAATACCATTTAAATCTGCATCTTTAGTGACAAAATTAAACTCTCTTTTTGAATTAAAATCAGCTGCTGTTTTTAAATTAGATGAAGCTGAATACGTTGTTCCTTCAATAACGCCAGCAAGATTAATTTTTTGGCCAACGAAAAAGGCTGAGCCAGTAATTTTCGCTTCGTTTTTTATGGTAATCATTGATGAAGCGATAAAAATGTTGCCTTCCACAACACCAGAAATTGTAATGTCTTGGCCAATGGCAAAAATATCACCTTTAATCGTCCCGGCGATGTCTATTTTATTGGCAGTAATTAATTGCATTCCTTCGCGTGTTTCATTTTTTGTAATATCTACTTGATCTTGAGCAAAAGCAAAGGTTGGCAAGATTAGTGTTAGGCACGCCATAATGGGTAAAAGTACAAGAAAATAAAGTTTTTTCATAAACAAATTTTAATTTTATTTATTATAGCACAAAAATTGAATTTAGATGCTAGATTTAAGAATTTTGAATGAAGTATTTTGTCATTACCGCGAAGGCGGGAATCCATGAAATAGATTCCGCATCAAGTGCGGAATGACAGGAGTTATAAGCTGCATTTATTTTAAATATTGACGAAAAAATAAGTTTATCGTAGTATTGATTTGCCTTGCATGAGGTTTTGAATATTCGGCCTACTGCCAGGATTAAGCCGTATGGCTCCTGTGCTAATCCGTGCCAAGACCTTTTGCGAGGCACTTGCCCTTTATCCATCCAGCCGCGAGTCGCGGCTGGTTTTTCTTTTTATATTCCAACTTCCAAATTCTATATTCACGAGTATTAAATTATTCTTCGAGCGCTTCTGCCTTAGGCATAAAGCCGAGAAGCCTACCTCACTTTTGCCTTTTGACTTTTGCCTTTTGGTTTATTCTTTTGGTTCTCCACTTCGGTCGAACGATATTTTTTATCTCGTTGAATATTGATGTAATTGTTTGCGTTTTTCTTTTACGTCAGCACAAATAAAATTTAGATCAGCCCAAAAATCTTTTTGATGATGAGGATGTTTTAAGTGCATTAATTCATGTAAAATAATATATTCAAAAAGCTCATCTGGTAAAAGAGCAATTTTATAATTAAAGGAAAGATTTTTTCGCGAGCTACAACTCCCCCAGCGAGTTTTTTGGTTACGGATATAAATAAAATTAAAGTCAAAATTTAATTTTTGGGCTAAATCGCGGGTATTTTTAATAATTTTTTCTTTTGCCCAAATTTTTAATTTATTTCCTTGTATAGTTTTCCCATTAACTTCTAATTTATCTGGCAGATATTTTTTTAATTTTTCTTTTTTTTCAAATTTTTGTAAATGTTTTTTAATAAAATCTTTTCGTTCTTTTAAAATTTTATTAATTATTACCTCTTTGTTCCTTAAATTTTTAGGAATAACTAATTGGATAGTGTGATTATTTAAAATACGTAAATTAATATTTTTAGCTCGCATGCTTTCTTTAATTTCTACGTTAAACATAATTTAATTGTAGCAAAAATTAATAAACAAAAAAGGGCTTAACTTAAAGCCCTTGCGTTTTTAATAATTAGGTTCAAGTGCTGGATTATCGGCATTTTTTAACAATAATTCTAGTTTTTTTGTTTTTTCATCATAATTATAAATCCAAGTGCGACCTTCTTGCCCAGCTTTTACAAGTGAGATGAACCAATGATTTGGCATTATTCCTTTGCAGAAGCTAGACACAAACGTAGTGTCTTCTTCGTTGGTATAAAAATATAAGCCACGGTTTGTTGTCGTTTCATCTTCAAGATTTTTTTCATATAAGAAATACTGGGAGTCTTTTTGTAAGCCATCTGCGCTTAATTCAAAAAAATTAACGAGATATTCTAAAGAATTATTTATTGGGTTGTATGATATCTGAAGAACTTTTTCATTTAGATTAAGCATCTTGCTCCAGAAAAAATTGTGTATTGTTTCTTTTTTTCCTGTTTTGATTTCAAAACGTTTAATAAAAATTTTATTGTAAGGATTTTCGTCAATTAATTCTTGGCTATGTTGATAGTAATATATTTTTTCCTCAAAGCAGCAAAAAACCATTGGTCCAATATTCTGATAGATCATTACTTCTGCACCAGTTTCACAATTTATATCAAGTGCTAATAGATCAAAATAAACATATTGACCAACATTTTCTCCAATGCGTTGATAAATAATATAGTGCGAAGTTGGATCAATTTCTAGATTAATAATGTCATTGCCAGATTGTAATAGTTTTTTGGTCTGATCGCGTAAATCAATCTTCCAAATATTATTATCGCTCACCACTACGACTTCATTTTTATTCAACCATTTGCCACAGTGGGCGTTATGGCTTTGGGTTATTTGTTTTTCGATTTTTGTCGCAAAATCATAAATCCAAACGTCGCTTAACTGTTCATCAACTC
>JAQVDI010000028.1 GCA_028698375.1 Patescibacteria group bacterium
TCGATAAAATTGGTTAATTTTTCTTTATCTTCTTCTGAAATTGGTTGAGGGTTTGTTGGTTCAAAAATTAGCTCTAAACTTTCAAGATTAATATGGTTTTCTTCTAATTTGATACGCACTTTGTCCAATTCGTTTGGTTTGGTGTAAATAATAAATTGATTATTAATTTTTTGGTAATCATCTGCGCCGGAGTCAATAATTGTTAGTTCTAAATCGTCAGTTGATTTTTCTTGATTAGTGGCTAAAATTATTTTTCCTTTTTGTTCAAACATCCACTTGACACCTCCTGCTTCTGCCATTTTCAAACCGTGTTTGTTAAAAGTGCTGCGAATTTCTGAAACAGCGCGATTGCGATTATCCGTTAAAACTTCGGTTAAAACAGCTACACCAGTTGGGCCATAACCCTCAAGGGTGAGTTCTTCTAATTTGCCACCTAATTCTCCAGTGCCTTTTTTAATGGCACGCTCGATATTGTCTTTAGGCATATTAGCGGCCTTAGCTGCTTGCAAAGCAATACGCAATCGTGGATTCATATCAGGATCGCTACCTCCAAGACGAGCAGCAATAGTTAAATCACGTCCTAAGCTAGAAAAAATTTTGCTTTTTTTAGCGTCTTGGCGTTCTTTCCTAAATTTGATATTGCTCCATTTAGAATGTCCGGACATAATAAAATTAATTTACAATTTTCAGTTTTCAATTTTCAAACAGATTAAGGGTATTTTTTATCCAAAAACAACGAAAGAATTTAGAATATAGAATTTGGGATAAATAGAAACACCCAAAAAATAACAGAAAAAGTATTAGAAAACAAGATTTTTTTAGTTTACAATAAATTTATGTCAAGAATTTTAGGAATTGATCCGGGAACGCATAGAATTGGTTTCGGAATTTTAGAAAAAAATGGTCATGAAATTAAGGTAATCGATTTTGGCTGTATTGATTTGAAAGAAAAAGATAAAAGTAAACGTTTGGCACAAATGTATGGACGGGTTTGTTCTATAATTCAAGATAGAAAACCAGATTTGATGGCGGTGGAAGCTCTATATTTTTTTAAAAATCAAAAAACTGTGATTAGTGTGGCTGAATCGCGTGGAGCGATAATGCTTGCTGGAGCTTTAGGTAAAATTCTAATTGTTGAACCAACACCTTTGCAAGTAAAACAAGGAATTTGTGGTTACGGTCGAGCGGATAAAGTCCAGATGCAAAAGATGATTCAAAAAATATTAAACTTAAAAGAAATTCCCAAACCAGATGATGCTGCCGACGCTTTAGCAGTGGCTTTTTGGGGAATAAGCTATAAAAATTATTCTAATTAATCTAAATAATTTCCAATGACTCAATTTCCATTTAGTGAATTGGACATTTAATAATTGGGGTTTGATTAGAAATTAGAATAATTAGGTTAATTAGAAATTTTCATTTTAGCTCTGTTTCTTTCTGTGCTAAAATAAATCATATGCCTAATTTGAGACAAAACATTATTACTGGTGATTGGGTAGTGATTGCTCCGGAACGCGCTAAAAGACCAGAAGATTTTGTGCAAGAAAAAACTTTGAAAAAAGATGTGCTTAAAGATTGTCCTTTTTGTGTGCCTAATGGCTCGGCGTATAAAACGAGAATTGCAGAAATAGAAGATGTTTATGTCATCCCTAATCAGTTTCCTGCTTTTGTCCCAGAAGATGCTGTTTACGAACAAGGGGGCGCTCTTTATCCAGCTTTTAAATCTTTGGGCTATCATGAAGTGGTTATTTTAAAAGATCATAAAGTTGATCTAGAGAATTTATCGAAAAATGTTTGGGATGAATTATTATATATTTATCAAAAACGTCTTCAATTTCATTATGCCAATCCGGCAGTAGAATATTCTTTAGTAATGCATAATCACGGTGAAAATGCTGGTGCCAGTATTGAGCATCCTCATTCACAAATTCTAGCCACTAGTGTGATGCCTAGTTATGTGGCAAAAGAATTATTAGGTAGCAAAGATTATTTTAAAAAAAATCAACGTTGTATTTTTTGTGATTTAGTTAAGGCTGAATTAGGGCATCAAGAAAGATTAATATTTGAAAATGACGATTTTGTTGCTTTTTGTGCTTATGCAGCTCGTTTTCCTTTTGAGATTTGGGTTTTACCTAAAAAACATTTGTCTGATTTTGCGCAAATTTCCAAAAGTGAACGATTAAATTTAGGAGAAATTTTAGGAAGAATTTTCAGAGCTTTAAACAGCAAAATAAATGATCCTGATTATAACTTTTTTATTCACACAGCGCCGCCCAGGCAAGGAAACCCTAGCGATTATTATCATTGGCATTTAGAAATTGTGCCAAGACTGACCAAATTAGGCGGTTTTGAATTGGGCACGAGTGACTTTATTGATGTTGTATCTCCAGAAAAGGCTGCTTTTTTTTTAAAAAGCAAGCCTCATTAAATCTTTGAAAAGATTGAAAAAAATGTTATTTTAAGATATATTATTAACCATAAACTTAAACTGTTTTATGGAAAGATTCTGGCGAGTATTTTCAGTAATTTTGGTGATAGGGCTTTTTGCTGTTCTGGCTTACAATCATGATTTCAGAAATTGGCTTAATTTTTCGGTTTCTTTGGGAGCGGATGCTAAAACTCTTTTGTGGTTGCTATTATTTCCCTGGGTTATTACGGTTTTATCTTTTAGTCGCCAGATTATTGGTTTAAAAACTTATGGTATTTATATCCCTTCAGTTTTGGCAGTAGCGATTTTTGCTTTAGGTTTTCAATTTGGTTTGTTATTTTTAGCCGCAGTTTTAATTATTGGCACGGCTACTCGTTATATTTTGGGCAATTGGCGACTTTTAGATTTACCTAGGCGTGGTATTATTATGATTATCGCAGCTTTAGCTATGGTTTTTATCCTAGTTATTAGTGTAAAACATCAATTCTTCTTGGCTAATTTAGCGCCAGTGGCGGTTTTCCCAATTTTGATTATTATTGTCGCTAGCGAACGTTTTGTTACTTCACAACTGCGTTTACCTTTTAAAAAAGCAGCAATTTATACCCTGGAAACATTGGTGGTGGTTTTATCGTCGGTTCTATTGTTGCGCTGGCCAGCTTTACAACAATTTACTTGGGATTATCCAGAAATCACAATTATTTTGATATTAATTAATTTTTGGTTTGGTAGATATACTGGCTTAAGATTGGTGGAGCTTTGGCGTTTTCGAAAATTAATATTTAAGTAGATATGTCGTTAAACGAAATTTTAGGAATGAATGCTCGTAATTTTTCTTTTGTGCGTGAATATAATTCTCGGGAAACAATTCGTTTAGTTGATAATAAGTTAAAAACTAAAAAAGCTCTGCGCGAAGCTGGTTTGCCTGTTCCTGGTACCTATAAGGTTTTTCGTCGTAGTGATCAAGTGCGAAAGTTTGATTTTTCTACTTTGCCTAATAGTTTTGTAGTTAAACCCAACAGTGGTTTTGGTGGCAAAGGAATTATGGTAGTTTATGGTAAAACTAAAACCGGATTTTTGCGCTCTGATGGTGGTTTAGTCACTTTTGACGAAATTAAATTGCACATTTTAGATATTTTAGAAGGTGTTTACTCTTTAAGCGGCTTGCCGGATGTAGCTTATATAGAAGAGCGGATTAAAAGTGACAAACGTTTAAAACGCTTTTCTTTTAAGGGATTGGCTGATATCAGAATTATTAATTTTAATATGGTTCCCGTAATGGCCATGTTGCGTTTACCGACTGTTTATTCTCGCGGTCGGGCTAATTTACATGAAGGAGCGCTTGGGGTCCAAATAGATTTAAATTCAGGTATCACGGATTCTGGTTTTTGGCAAAATAAGCCGGTAAAGTTTTTCCCGGGTACTAAAAATAAAATTAATGGCATTAAAATTCCTTTTTGGGAGGAAATTTTGACTCTTTCAAGTCAGGCTCAAGAAGTAATCGGCAGCTCTTATTTAGGAGTAGATGTCACAATTTCCAAAGAAATGGGGCCAGTCATTTTGGAGTTAAATGCTCGTCCTGGCTTGAGTATCCAAAATGTTAATAATACTGGCCTTAAGGAAAGATTAGAAAAATTGAAAGGGGTGAAGCCAGTTTTACCCTCAAGCGCTGCCGCCTTAGGCCGAGAATTATTTGGTAAATTAAAAGAAATCACCTCTCCTTTTGTTAGCAATAAGCCTGTTTTAGGCTTAGTTGAACAGGTGAAAATACTCGCGAATAAAAAAATAATTGGTGCCTTAGCTAAAATTGATACTGGAGCTGATAGCTCTGCAATTGATTTTACTATTGCACAACAATTAGGTTTTGAAAAATTAGTAGCTAAGATGAAAAATGCTGATTTAAATTATCGCACTAAAGAAGAATTAGCCCAAAAAATAAAAAAACTTAAAACAGAAATTGAATCAATTATTGACATTTTAGAATTAAAAGCAGTGCGTTCAGCAACAGGCAGACAAATTAGAGCGAAAATTAAAATTAAATTTAAAGTCGCCGGTAAATTAGTGGAAAGTGAAGCCTATTTAGCTGATCGATCAAACTTAGATTTCCCAGTGATTTTGGGTAAAGATGTGTTAGAATATTTTTTAGTTGATCCTTTAAAGTATGTTTCCTCTTCTCATAAATTTAAAATTAAAACAACTAATGATAGCGTGCCTTTTTTTGGTTTAATGCCTAAAAAGTTAGTTGGATTGAGCGTTTGCGCCATTGATAGAATTGGTGTTTTTGAGTGGTTGAAAAGAGGGTATAAAATTATCAGTTTGCGAAGTTGCCAAGAAGACCATTTGCTTGATTTGTTTTTTAATTTAAAAATTAATAGTTTAGAAAAAGTGGACCCACAGGTTTATAAACAAGTTTCTAATTTAGAAACTTTACTTCTTAGCCCCAAAGTGAATGGGCTAAATAGCAGCCTGCATAATGCTAATTGGTTAGTTTCTAAAAGTTCGCCTTTGATCGAAAAAATGGCCTCGCAATTTAAATCCAAAGTTTTAGCCAATTCCTTTTTGCTAGCAAAAAAGGTAAATAAGATTTTTAATCGTAAAGAATTTTTAACGAAATCGGGAATAAAATTTTTAGAAAAAGAAGAATCAACAAATTTGGGCGATAGCTACTTAAAAATTATTGGTTGTGTTACCAAGTATGGTACTTTTTATTCTTATCCACAAAGAAAATTAAAAGATAAAAATAATCAGTTTATTGGTCTAGATTTTAATTTTGAAGCTGATAAAAATTTATTAACTCAAATTCGGTTGTTGATTGAAAAAATTAATGTAGTTTTAATGGAAAACAAGTACAAAGGTATTTTTAGTTTAAATTTATTGTGGGACGAGAAAAAAAAGACTCTTCTTCTGCAAAAATTTACTTCAACTTTGCCACCGAGTTTGTCTGTCCAATTTTTGCTCAAGCGAGAAGACTTGGCGCCTTTATTATTGTGGCATATTTTAGAATTTATGCGCGCTCCCTATGAAGTTGATTTTTCAACAATGCAAAATCAATATTTAAATGGTCCTATCGGCGGCGGGTATTTGGAAATGTATAATAATAGTGATAATTATTTAAAAATATTAAAAGCTCCCAAAGTGGGAATTTATGAATTTATAAATGATCAAGTGTTATTTAAAAAAGCAGATTTTCGTGCTCCTTTAGAAGGAGAAATTTTGTTTGCCGGTGGTGTGCCACACGAGGGTTCAGTTGTTAGGCCCAAGAGTAGATTAGGCAGAATTATTTTTAGGCAAAAAATTGATGAGCAAAAGATCCCTGAACAATTTCTCAATTTATATCAATATCAAAAAATTAATTAATTTTCAATTATGCAAAAAGATATTACGGTTATTACTAATGATTCTAATAAATGGGGTTGCCGTCGTTTGGCTCAAGAAGCGGGAAAGATGAAAATCAAAATAGAATTTAAGAATATTAACAATGCTTTTTCTTTTGAAAATGATTTAAAAAATTTGGGTAAAGTTCTTTTGTGGCGTTCGGCTAATTTAAAACAATTCCCTGATTGGGCCACTTTTTTAGAAATGGCCAGTAAAAAAAGCTTTGTTATAAATCATGCTTTTTACAAAAAACCTTTTATCTTTAATAAATTTTATCAACAAGAATTTATTAAACATGAAAAAGATCTTGATGGCATTGAAAGTTTTTATTGTATTAATAGCCAAGAAGTATCTTCGGCTATAAGAGAAAATAAAATTTGTTATCCATTTGTGGCTAAGGCGCCGATTGGTGGTCATGGGACTAAAGTTTTTTTAATTAAAAATAAGCAAGACTTTATGTCTTTAAATTGGGATGAAGCTGGATATTTATTGCAAAATTATATTAAAAACGACGGTGATTATCGGGTTTTAGTTTTGGGCGGCAGAGCATTCGGAGTGATGAAAAGAGTGGCAAAAGAAGGAGAATTTAGGAATAATGTTTCTCGAGGTGGTTCAGCTTATTTAGTAGAAGATAAAGAGTTAAGCGAGATGTTGTCAACAACGGCTGTTAGGATAGCTGATGTTTTCGGGATACAAATGTGTGGCGTAGATTTGATTTTTGATCAAAACGAAAAAAAATATAGATTTTTAGAATTAAATTGTCGACCGCAATGGGAAGCTTTTGAAAAAGTTACAAAAATTAATATTTCCAAAGAGATTTTAATTTATTGTCGGCAACTTATTGATCGTAATTATAAAAAATTACCAGAATTAATTCTGGATTATTATGACAAAAGTTTTCCCTATTTGGATCTTACTAAAAAAAGACATTATGCCTCTCGGATGTTTTTATTTTTTAAGCGTAAAATTGATAGGGAGAGATTAAATCAAATTGAAGATTTTTATTTGCCTAAAAATGAAAAAAAATTATATGAGAATTTAGTACATATTAGAAAACAAGTAATTGAGCCATCTGATTTCAAACAAGTCAGGGAGCCATTTGTGAAAAAATATCCCACTCTGGGTAGTTTAAATGCGATTTTGTTCAAAGTATTTTTTGGGCAAATTTGGTATGGAAGAGATATCAGGCCAATAGTTAAAAAGTTAAAAATTGAAAAAGAGTTTATTGAGATGCGACAAAAATTGTTGGTTGATAAACAGGCAATAAAAGTTTTCTCAACGAGAATAGTCAATTTTTTGTATCTTATAGAATTTTATTTTGAGAACCAAAAAGAATTTAAAGTGGATCCAGAGTTTTTTTGGAATATCAGTGAAGAAATGGAAGAAAATAATTATGTTGAAGTTTCTTTAAAAAACTATTTATTAAGTCATTGCATTATTAACGCTACTAAATTTTATTCTCAGCCTGTTTTAGAAAATAAGGATGTTTATCTTAGAATGATTAAAAAAATAGAAGAAACCATTGAAAATAACTTTTTTGAAACAATTTTAGATATGAGAATTGAGTTTTTAGTTTGTGCCAAATTGATCGGTTATATAAATATAAATGAAGAATAATTTTTAAACTTATAAATTTATATAATTTAATAAAAAAATTATCATTTTTATTTATGATTAATTTATTTGATATATATTTATGTTCATAACACTTAAATCACTCTTTCTCTAATTTAGTTTTTAG
>JAQVDI010000001.1 GCA_028698375.1 Patescibacteria group bacterium
ATCATTCAGGCGATCATACATCTATTTCAAGGTCGCGATAGCCTCTTTATTGTTTGAATTGTGAGGAAAACTTGTTGTCATGCAGATAATCATGTCGAATTTTTCATTCCAAGACTTTGAAAGAGTTCTAAAGTTTTCATTTTTCAAAGCTATCGACAGACCTTTGAGATTTTTACCTGCACTTTTTAGCATTCCGTCCGACAAATCAGAGCCAGCACATTTAAGCCCAAGTTTATTCAACATGAACAAATGCCAGCCAGTGCCACAAGCACAGTCAAGACAGGTTTTTATTGAATATTTCTCGATCAGCTTTTTGAAGAAAGATTCTTGTTTGAAAATTTCTTCTTTAGGTTGTAGTGCGTCGTAATCGACGGACAGATTTTGATAGTTATCCATAGTTATTTAGTAATTGCATAAAAGATTATATAAATTTTTTGATATGTCGCACAACTCATTTCTATACGAATTAAATGTACAATATCGATCATTTTTTGTATATTATACGAATTTAATGTATAGTTATTAATACAAATATTCATTTGCTAATTTGAGTTTACTAATTTTTACAAAATTATGCAACAAAAATATTTAGACCAAACAAATCAGGAATTAAAATTAAGAAATTACAGTTTCAAAACTGTAAAGATTTATCTTGCTTGTTTAAATGAATATTTTGATTTCAAAAAATTTAATTTAGGAAAAATAGACGAAGAAAAAATAAAACAATTTT
Source organism: Patescibacteria group bacterium (assembly GCA_028698375.1). Lineage (GTDB taxonomy): Bacteria > Patescibacteriota > UBA1384 > JAGGWG01 > JAGGWG01 > JAQVDI01. The sequence goes on from JAQVDI010000001.1 coordinate 731, forward strand.
TGCTAAACAAACAAAACAAAAAATATGCCCCGCAAACAATTAATCTTTATTTAAACGCAATAAAATTTTTCTACCGCGAAGTGCTAAAAAATACCCAAAAGATTAATTTGAAATTTGCCAAACGAAATAAAAAACTGCCGATTGTTTTATCAAGAAAAGAAATCAAAAATATTATTGACACAATTAAAAATCCAAAACATAAATTAATAATTTCTTTAACTTACGGTGCCGGACTCCGAATCAACGAAGTGATAAATTTAAAAGTAAAAGATATTGATGTGGATGAGCTGGTAATACATTTGAAAAATGCAAAAGGTAAAAAAGACAGAATCACAATTTTTCCTGAAAAATTAAAAAATAGTATATTAAATTTAATAATGGGGAAAGATTTTGATGATTATATTTTTGAAAGCGAAAGAGGAGGAAAACTATCAGAAAGAACAGCTCAAAAAGTTTTTAAAAAGGCGCTCAAAGAAACTAGCATTAAAAAAGATGCCACCTTTCATTCGCTTAGACATTCTTTTGCCACTCATTTATTAGAAAATGGGGTAGATGTTCGTTATGTCCAAGAACTTCTTGGCCATCAAAATATTAGAACTACTCAAATATATACACAAGTAACTAATCCGAAGCTAAAAAATATTAAAAGTCCCTTATAACAAAAAAGCGGGTAATTTGTCTATTTTATAATCGGTGGGGGTGGGATTCGAACCCACGATCATCTTGCGATGATTCCGCTTTTCGAGAGCGGCCCGATCAACCAAACTCCGGCACCCCACCAACTATTTATAATTCCATAAAAAAAGAGTAAAATCAATTTAAAAGCCCCGTTTATAACGGGGCCATAATCTTTAATTAAAAAACCATTTTCTCATTGCTTTAAGCAAAATATTCCCAGTTATTTCTTCTGGCAAATAATCTTTTTCAGACTCAACTGATAAATTTATTTTTAAAGTTTTTTGATCTTGTTCTGTAATTGCTTCATACAGAAAATATTTTTTATGAAGATCAAGATAAATCGTTGATTCAGTCAATTTAACTGCTGGTTGTTCCACCAAAACATCCAAGCAATCTTCCATCTCTAAAGCCAAACAATTTTTTCCTATCGGTGTGTTTTCGCGATCGCGCAAAAAACAATTTTGGATATCAACTACTCGCTTAGAGTCTCCGCCAAAAAGAGGAAGAACTGTTTTTTCCTCAACAATTAATATGTGATTACCAATTTGTTCAACCACCCAAACTTTATAAATAAAATGACTCGTGACAAAACCACCAATTCTGCCTTTCAAAAAAGCTCTTTTTAATTTGCATAATGGCTCTTCAAATTCTTCTTTTGGTCGTCTTTTGAATCCAACAATCATTTTGTATCCGCCAATAGAGTCATTTATTTCTTGCCAAGAATAATTAATATTTTGTTTTTGGCAATCAGGATCTTGACAGATAACACCGTTATCATTATAACCATTGATAACCATGATGTGTCCGCCATCATAACCCTTATCTTCACGATTACTTAATGCACCATAATTTGCCAAGGTAAAAATCACCGGAGACTGCTTGTCAATTTCTTCTTTTATTTTTTCTGCTGAATAATCAACTGCTTCTAATTTTTTAATCTGATAAATATGCTCCGCAGCAGTAATTAGCTCATCCCAACCAGTAGGCCGACCATGCGACAAATAATATTCGTCATCAGCTTTTTCTGGTTCTAAAAAAGCATTAATTTTTTTTACATTCTCAAAATCAGCTTTGCGATATTGCATATAAGCCGCACACATTTCAAGCGAACAAGGTCCACAAGTTTGCGCTCCGCTGATAACTCCAATATCTTCGCCATATTCCAATAGATGTGGAACTGGTAAAATATTTTCTCCAAATACCGTCGAAAAACAAATCGTCTGTAAAATAATCACAAACCACAAAATAATGGAACATCGAGTTATTTTTCTGATCACTGCTCCCCTTTTTGTCAAAGAACTTCAACAAGATTATTATAAAACAAAAAATCCAGCCATCAAATATTAAGACAACTGGATTAGATTTTTCTTTTCAATTTTTCAACTAAATTAAAAATCAACTCCATTAATGCAATTCCTGCAAATAAAAAAGCAAAAATATTAGCAATCACAACCGCCCGACATAATTCTTGAGTTAACGGCGTTCTACCAAAAGGAGAAATAACAAAACAAAATAAACTAAATGAAACAAAAGCAACAATAAACCATTTGGACAAACAAGGGATGTGAGCTTGATCTGTTTTAAGAAAATAAATAACTATAGAAATAACAGTGGCAATTACCAAAAAAATTCCAGCCCAATAGGTAGGTTGCATTTTTCTTTCTCCTTTTCAAAGATCTTGTACAATTTAAATATATTACAAAATTAAAAAAAGTCAACAAAAAAATATCCTGGGCAGGGATCGAACCTGCAACCTACAGCTTAGAAGGCTGTCGCTCTAGCCAATTGAGCTACCAGGACATAATTTGGTTTGTTGACGAAAATTTTCAATTCACAATTTTCAATAAATATGAAAAAACTAGGGCAAAAAGGGCCCAGTGGGATTCGAACCCACGACACGAGGATTAAGAGTCCTCTGCTCTACCAACTGAGCTATGGGCCCCTCACCTAGTCCGCCAAATTTTGACGAGTTAGGTGAGGGACTATGGGCCCAAATACAATTTTGAAATAATTTTCAAAAAGTTATATATAAATAATTTTATTAAATAAATAACAAATTTAACTAAAAAATCTGGATTAGTAATTTGCTTGGTGCGCGTGGGAGGTATCGAACCTCCGACCTCGTCTTTATCAGAGACGCGCTCTACCACTGAGCTACACGCGCATATCTATACTTAAATTATTATGCAAAAATTAATCCTAAAAATCAATATCTTAATAAAAAAGTCCGCAATCACCTTTAAGCGCTTAACGGACTTTATTGATAGAATAAATTTTTAGAACGCTCTCGCGAGTTCCCCCAACCAAAGCCACCCTTGTTTCTTTGGTGAGACCCACCAGCTCTTTGAACGCAATAATCATGAAAAGGACAAAGCGTTAAACAATGACAAGCTGCTTTTTGTTCTAATTTTGAGACTTTAAAACAGATATTAGCTCCAGTGTGCCAAAGAGACTGTAAAGCTTCAAACCAAGACAAATTATAGCGATTAAACATATAAACTAAAAAGTCGCTAACAATATAAGAAGCAGTATTCTTTTTATCAGTACTCCATTCAATCAAAATATTAAAATTACGCATTTCACGAGCAATCCACAAATCAACTGGTGCTACTGCAATTTGTTTTAAATCCTTCCAATCGTTTAAGTGATCTTGCCATTCCACATCCTGGAAATAAAGAGCCACTAATTGAGCTACTTTTTGACCATATCCATAAAAACGTGATAACTCTTTAATCAACCCTGCACGATTCCTAGAAGACTGGTAAAAAATATTACGAGCATCACTATCATAATCTTTGCGTAATAAATCTAAATTAAACTTCCAACCAATCAATTTTTCATTTTTTTCTTTTTTGCCCCCTTCTGTTTTAGCAGAAGTAAAAGCCAAAACAGGTCCAAGCTTTTGTCCAGCTAAATCTTCATTATATTTTAATAAGGGATCAATTAACCACGGGTGTTGATTAAATATATTGCTACCTTCACCTATGGCAACATTTGTTTTTTCACCATAACGATTCAATGATCCGTAAGAAAAAAGATATAACCCATGCATCCTTGAACCATATTCAAAACCTGCAGGCAAATGAACTAATTCTGGCTGATCGCAGTTAATTAGATGTTTATATTTTCCATGCCAAGCACTCACAGCCAAATTGAGAACTTCCAAAGCCCTATTCTCATCAAAAATAATCCAATTTTTACCACGTCTTACTGTGACCAATCCATCTTTTACTGAGATATCCATTTTAGACCTTTTTGTTAAAGGGCGTTAACTTAAAAATTATATAGTTAAAAATTAATATGTGCAAATAAACAAAAAAACCCGCCAAGATCATGACGGGTTGGAAGAAAATAAAGTTAATCGTGGAAAAGCATAATTCCAATTCATAGTACCATCAACTTTATACATTGAACCAGTACAAATGCGTTTACAATATCTGTTAAATGGACATTCAACATAACAATAGCTACCAACCGAATAAGGATCCATCGGACGTTTAACACAAATCTGTCCAGCATGCCAGAAAGCATTTGATAACCGACTATGATTAATATTATAATCATGGCAAATTTTTGCAATAAATTCACTTGTCGGCAAACGAACAGCATCATGTTGATCAGTATCCCAATTTATAACAATATCCCATTGTCTCATAAATCGTAAAATCCAAAGATCCACCGGCATCATCTCAATCTCACGAATTTCTTTCCAATCTTTTTCACAATATTGCCAAGCGACATCTTGATACCAAATTGCAGCTAATTGAGCCACTTTAGAAGCAATACCATAAAAATTCGATAAAGCGGAGATAACGCCTTCGCGAGAACGTTCTGCTCTTAAAATAATTTCGCCCGGATCTCCATCATATTGATCACGTAAAATCTTCAAATTATGTCGCCAACCATCAATTCGCAATTTTCCTTCTCGACCTAATTCTGAATTAATGGAAACAAAACCCATAACTCCAGATAACAACTGATGATAATCCAAATTCTCAAAATCAGACATAGGGTCAATTAATCGTGGATCTAATACAATTGATTTTGAGAACTTAGGCATGGCACGATTTGACGCTTGGCCATAACGATTAATTGCTGCTCCAAAAAAAATCCAACGCCTATGATCAACTGAACCATATTTAATAAAATCAGGCATATAGACAACTTCCGGTTGCTTCATCTTACCGTAACCAAGAATTTTATTTTCCCAAGCCCAAACTGCATATTTAAAAATTTCAATGGCCCTTTCATTATCAAACTCAAGATTTGCCATTTGCAACTCCTTTTCAAAGAGCGTTAGCTTTAAAATTTTAGAACTAAAAAATAGTTAGGTCAAGTTCGATAAAAATCAGCGCATACCCAAGAGGTGTGCTTTTAAAGTTACTATTTATTTTTTCTTACCAAAAATGAATAAATATAAAATTGGCAGGATGCCAGCTGTATTAAAAATCATTATCACCACAAACCACGGCACCGAATCATTTTTAGCTGCACGCCACAAGGCGAACGCCTTCCAAACTGATTCCCAAAGAACTAAAAAACCAATTAGCCATAACATTCCAACAGAATAACCTAAAGTTTCCATAAATTTCCTTTTTCAATTTTTTATTGTCTGTTACTGTATTTTAATCGATTGTTCAACTCTACCAACCTTTTTGCCTTTGCATTATCAAAATTGCCCGAATCAATTTGCTCTTTCCGAAGCTGTTTTAATTCTTCTTGCTCTTCTTGCGTTAAAGGATCACAACGATATTCTTCTTTATGTGTTTCTCGTTCATATTTCTTTTGTTCTGCAAGTAAACGCTGCATTTCTGCATTTTCTTCATTAGTTTTTTGATTAAGACTAATTAACTCAGTAATTCTTGCTAATCTTCTTTGTTTACCATCATCAACATTTTGTGGCTCTGATTCATTCATAAATTTTTTATTAATTTCTTAAATTTTACCATTAAGATACAGAAATGTCTCGTCGCTTGAAAATTATTAAACCTAATAAAAAAAACAAAATGATAGCACCCAAAAAAACGACTAAAGTGAGCCACTCAATTTTGCCATCACCTAAAATTAAATTTGGATTAAAATAATGAAAAAATGACAAAAACTTTAAATCTTCGACGCTTTTTTTCAAACTAGATAAAATATTAAAAGCATACATCAAAACAACTAAACCAACAGTAAAAAAAATTACTTTTCCTCGATCAGAAAAAACGGCAGATAAAAAACTAGCTAAGCTAAAAATCGCCCCTGAAAACAAAATGCCAACTAACCAAATAGCCAAAAAGTGAGCTAATTGAAAATTAATTCCATAAACTAAAATTAATAGAATAATACTTAAAACGGAAATTGTCGTAAAAACAAAAAGGTTAAAAAAACCAGCTAAGTATTTTGCGAAAAATATTTTTGCACGAGAAATTGGTTGTGCCAAAATTGTTTCCATTGTGCCTTTCTCAATTTCTCCTGCCACCGAAAAGGCGCCCATACCCACGACTAAACTAATAATTAAAATAGGCCAAATAAAACTAAACATTTCCATCGCTAAATAATTTTCTACATGAGAAAAAGAAAGCTGGACATTCCCTCCAAAAACTTCTAAAAAACCTTGTGGATAAGTTTCAATTAATTTTTGCAATTCTTCGGCTTGACTCTGGATATAGGGGAATAAACCAATATACATCCAAGCAAAACCAAAATTAGCTGCTAAAAAAATAATCAAAGACAAATAACGATCTTTAATAACCCTTAGAAATATAGTTTTCATAAAACGATTAATTCTTATAAAATTCTAAGAAAATATCTTCTAGGCCACCATGATTAATTTCCAAATCCCTTAATTTATACTTGGCCAAAATCTTTAATAAATTATTAATATCACCTTTTACAATTAATTTTAAATTACCATCAATTTGTTCTTTAATTTCAACTCCACTAATTTTAAAATCATTAAGCTCATAATCACTTTCAAAAAAAACTCGCACATCATAAATATGTTTTTTCTTTAATTCTTTTATATCTTCAACAGCCATTAATTTACCTGCTTTAATAATTGCCGCTCGGTCACAAATACGTTGTACCTCAGGCAAATTATGCGAAGACAAAAAAATCGTTACGCCTTTATCCTTATAATCTTCTAAAGTTTTATAAACCGCATTTTGCAAAAGAGGATCAAGACCAGTGGTAAGCTCATCTAAAATTAAAACTTTAGGTTCACTCATCAAAGCTAAAATTAATGATAATTTTTGCCGATTGCCACTAGATAAATTGCGTATTTTAACTTTCGGATTAAAATCAAATTTTTCTATTAATCTTTTTGCTTCATCCATACCTCCCCGAATACGCGCGATAAATTGCAGATGATCGTCGCCAGTCCAATTTTCATAAAGCCTTGGTTGAGGCGCCAAATAACCTAATTCTTGTTTGATATCAATTGAATCAAACCGAGAATCTTTATCTAAAATTTTTATTTCACCTCCATCAGCTCTAATAAAATCCATCATCATTCTAATTGTTGTGGTTTTACCCGCGCCATTAGGACCCAAAAAGCCAAAAATTTCACCTTTCTTAACTTTAAAGCTAATTTTATCTACGGCTTTAACCACACCAAAATGTTTAATTAAATTTTTGACTTCAATTGCTATCATAAAATTATTATAAACTAAAATCTAAAAACACAAAACAAAAATCTTGACTTAGACCTAAAATTTATTTATATTTGAACAAGCATCTTAAAAAGGAGAAAGTAAATGGAAAATCATAATGGAAAATGGAGATTAGCCGGTTATGATGTTATTAGTGATGAACTTTATAATATTAGAGGCGACAATGCGAATATTACTGAATATGATACAGAAGAGGCAGCTCAAGCTGCTGCTATTATACAAATTCAAAGAATAGAAGAATTACAACCAATTGAAGAAGCTGGTGAGATACAAGACAAAATTTGTATTATTGATCCTAACGGAAAACCAAAACTTTTTGAACCTAAAATTAAAATCCCAAACCCTAATAAAAATTAATCATAAATTTTAAATCTACCTCTACTTAGGTAGATTTTTTATTGTCGAAATCATTTTTATTAAAATTTTCTTTAATTATATCAGGCATATTACTCGCGATTGCGTTAAATTTTCCTGATATAAAAGTAAGTTTTTATCTAAAATTATAAATTATATCCTTTATTTTTTATATATCGCACAATTCATAAATAATATAAATTAGAATTATTGGCAAAAGATATTTTTTATGGTAATCTGTAGCAATATAAAATTCTGTCATCCTGAGGCAACAGCCGAAGAATCTCAGACCCTGAGATTCTTCACTTTGTTCAAAATGACAAAAAACAAAAATGAAAAATATTAAAAAAAACTTCTCGACAAGCTCGCAGAATAAAAAATTGCCACTCTCCGACAAGCTCAGAATAAACTCTCCTCAGAATGACCAAGTGGTGGCAGTGGGCATGAGCGGCGGGATTGATTCCACTATAACGGCTTATCTTTTAAAAAAACAAGGCTACAAAGTAGTTGGATTAACAATGATGTTAAAAAATGACAAGCAAAAACAACAGGAAATTAAAAAGATAACTGAAAAATTAAAAATAAAAAATTATTTTATTGATTTATCAAAAGATTTCAAAAAAATCGTTCTTGATTATTATCGTCAAGAATATTTGAATGGACGCACGCCTAACCCTTGTATTATCTGCAACCAAAAAATTAAGTTTGATTTGTTGCTAAAGACCGCTAAAAAAAGTGGAATTCAGTTTGATTTTTTTGCTACTGGCCACTATGTCCGTCTTGCTAAAGATCCAAAAACTAGATGTTTTTTCTTAAAAAAAGGCAAAGATACTAAAAAAGATCAATCATATTTTTTATATCGGCTTAACCAGATACAATTAAAAAATTTAATTTTCCCCTTAGGTAATTTAACTAAAAATAAAGTCAAAAAAATGGCTTTACAATTAGGATTTAAGGAATTGCTGGCTAAACCAGAAAGCCAAGATTTTTTTAACTGTGCTGATCAAAATAATTTATTCGACAAAACAAAGATTAAAACTGGCGACATTATTAATCACCATAAAAAAATTGTCGGAAAACATAACGGAATTATTAATTATACAATTGGTCAAAGAAAAGGCCTTTCTGGTGGTGGAACAAAAATTCCCATGTATGTAATAAAAATTAATACGACAAAAAATCAAATTATGATCGGGCCTCGCAAAAAACTCTTAGCTAAAAAATTAATAGCAATTTCACCAAACTGGATTTCAATTAAACAACCAGAAAAAAAATTATTAGCGTACGCAAAAATTCGTTTTGGAGCCAAATCTGCAAAATGCCAAATCAAATTAATAGAAAACAACCAATTAAAAGTAGAATTTAAAAACCCCCAATTTGCAATTACCCCCGGACAATCAATTGTTTTTTATCAAAAAAATTTGCTTTTAGGTGGAGCAATTATTTCTCAAATTTTAATATAATCTTAAAGTAATTGCTATTAACAAACAACTTAACGCGAAAATAATTTAGATCTAAAATTAATTCCAAAAGATAAATGTTATAAATTCACTCCGGTTTCTGGCAAAATTTCTGCTACTGATTCAGCTACATTAACCACAATTCTCACTGCTGAATCACGACCTGTACCAAGAGCATAAGCTTCACGAGTCAAATCATCAAATAAAAAGTTAAGAACCCTAGTTTGGTAAGAGGCAATTTCCATTTTTGCGATTATTACGGTTTCTCCAACAGGAAAATTATTTTCTAACACAAAATTAAAATCAGCACATTCGCTGCCATTTAGGGGATTACATTCTTCAATGGTAGTATTTGACACTTGAGATATCTGAGCATTTTCCATCCCCTCACCTAAAGTATAACTACGCCCGTTACCATCGACATCAGCATCATCTAGATTAATTGCGCTAACATAACCAAAATTAGTTAATGTCCCTTCAGCTATAGCTCCATACGCGTCACCAGTACCAGTATTCCACATTTTACCTCTAACCAAAACTGTGTCGCCGGGATCGGCAACAACGCTTTCACCGTCAGAAAATTCAGTACCGGAATAATTTTTCCAAGTAACACCGTTGTCTAAACTTGCTTCTAACTTAATATGCAAATTAACATCATCTTCTTGCGCCTTAACTGGCTGGATCAAACTTAAAGAATAACAGGTTACACCTAGAGCTAAAGCAACACCAAAACCTAAGATAACCTTTTTAAATTTTGTCATTTTTCCTCACAATTTATTTTTTTTATTATACCACATAATTAAAACAAAAAAATCTACTTAGAAGTAGATTATATCATTGCACTATGGATTCATTATCTATCAGGCTATCAAAACATATTTATTATGTAATTTGGAGTTTATAAATATTCCAAATTTATTGTCAAAATAAAAAAACCTAGAAAATATTATTTCTAGGATAAAATATAAATCAAATTATTTAATGCCCCCTAAGATTTCGACCTTTCCAATAACCTTGAGAATACCCAGAATAATAAGGGCTATAACAACCCTTTTTAGCATTACCGGGAGGAGGATCCCAAACACCATTATAACCATCAATATATCCAACTTCTACACCTTGGCTATGAACATTTTGATTATATTTACCTCGAACCTTATGAGGTGCCTTAATCAAATGTTGCGGATGCTTCGCTTGGGGTACAGATCTTTCTCTAGCTTGGTTATTTGAATTGTGACGATAACCAAAACCAGTTCTTTCATCGCTAGAGTAATTACCGCTATTATTTTGGTATGCAACCTGATCAGAGTTAACTGTAACTCGATCAGAATAAGACAAGGGATCTGTCCTGCCAATGCAATTACCCCGATCATCATAATGATAAATAGAACCATTATCCTGCTGAATTGATTGGCCAATCAATTGGCCTTGTTGACCATAATGAACAGTTTGACTCCCATTATGAACTGACTGCCCAACTTGATTTGAACCAAAAATGCCATCAATCCAACCCATATAACCACCAGCATAATGATAATCTCTATCTCCTACAGAAATTGTATGCCCAGATGATCGGCCGCTAGAATCAAAATGATTAGTACCTAAGCCACCTGATTCAGAATGACCAGCCGAAGAGCCATCACCAGAATAATGAGATCCATTACCGCTAAAGTTATTACCGCTAGAATTAGAATTAGAACCATTAAATATATCTACTTCATTTGCAAAACCAGCAGCCAATTCTCCAAGTGCTCCAAGTATGCCACCATCATTTTTACCCATTTCACTCACTCCTTTTCAAAGAGCGTTAGCTACTTTAAAATATACCATTTAAATATTGGTTTGTAAATAAAAAAATAGCTAACAGATAAGAGGTTCTAATTTCCTATGATATCTAATATGTAGATTTAAAATTAACAGAGGAAAATTTCAAGGGTGGATGAAGGGATTTGAACCCTCAACCGCCAGAGCCACAATCTGGTGCGCTACCATTGCGCCACATCCACCATTAAAAACCCTAAAACAACAATAATAAGATAGCAAAAAATAAACACTTTTGCAATCTATGATTTATTTGTATAATAGACTTAATGAATAAAAAAGCACTTTTTTGGGTCATAATTAGTTTTTTAGTTTTAATTGATGCTGGTCTTATTTTATATCAATTTGTTTACAAAAAACCAAAAGCCGATATCAATTTAACCCCTAATGCTGCTAATATCAAAAATTTTAATCTTACCCCACAAATTAATCCTAACCCGACACCAATTAATCTTAGCTTTCAAGAAAATCAAAAAATATATACTCCTGAAAGTAATTATTTTTACAAACACCCTGTTCTTTTGGAAAGAGAAGAAGATAATTTGCTTTTTTTAGCTCGGGGCAAATCAAGTGTTAAGTTAGATGAAATTATTTATACCAAAACTTTTGATCTTGCAGATTGGGCTGCTCCAACGAGTATAAAAAATTTTACAGACAAAAAAATTGTAGATCTTTTCGCCACAAAAAACCAACAAGGTTATTATCTTTTATATATTACTCAAGATAATGATCAAAAATATGAAACCAATTATTTATATTCCATTAATGGCACTGATTGGGGTGAAAAAACAATTAACTTGCCTACAGCTGGATTAAAAAAGGTTTCAGCAACAGCCGATAAAAATAGTTTAAGAACAATTTTTTTAGATGCTAACAATCGCACAATCAAACAAAACTTTCTTTTGCAAAATAGAACTTGGACCAGTATCAAAACTGTAATTAATCTAAATTTAGAAATCAGCGACATGGACCTAATCGCTACTCCGGATTTTTATTATTTATTATTTTCAAGCTCCAATATTCTTTATGAGACTCACTCCGTTGATTTTCATACTTTTAGCGCGCCACAAGCTATTGTTAACCTCAAAGATAATGATTTTTATTTAAGCGACATTGGTTTGATAACCTTAAACGCAGAGGGTGTTTTCTTGGCAAAAAATGATTTTTAACTTGTATTTTAATGATATTTGTGTTATTATTTTATACGTCTCTGTAGGCCGAAAGGGATGGAAAAATAAGTAAAAGGAACTTTATGAGAATTTTTGTAGGAAACTTACCTTGGGTAGTTAAGAAAGAAGACCTAATTGCAAAATTCAGCGAATTTGGTCAAGTCGAAGAGGAAAACACTCTTATTATTGTCGACGCCAATGGCCGAAGCAAAGGTTTTGGTTTTGCTGAAATGCCCAATGAAGAAGAAGCTAAAAAAGCTATGGAAGCACTCAATGGTCAAGATTGGGAAGGTAGAGCCGTTGTTGTTAACGAAGCTCGCCCCATGAAAAACAAAGAGTAATTTAAGCTTTAAAAAATAAAAAGCCCGCCCTAAAAAGGCGGGTTTTTTGTTACCTAAATTTTAGTATTTATGGCTAATTAAATTCCACTTAATTTTAAACAAATCTTTGATGGTCCGCCACGCCACCTTTAAACCACCTGGTAATTTAGAACCAGCTGCGTTTTCCCACGTAATAGGAATTTCTTTAATTTTATATCCTAGACGTTTAGCAATAGACAAAATTTCCATATCAAAACTCCAACGCATAAAAGTTTGTTTAGGAAAAATCTTTTCGCAAGCGCGTGCAGAAAATAATTTAAAACCGCACTGGGTGTCGGCAATACCAGGCAAAATTAATATACGAGTAAGCGTATTACCAGCTCGAGAAATAAAACGACGTAAAAATGATTGTTTTTCTGTGATCACACTACCTGTGGTATAACGTGAACCAATTAAAATTTCAAATTCATCAGTATGTGGCCAGAATTTAGCAATATCTTTAATCCGAGTTGAGTTATCAGCATCCATAAACAATCGCCAGGCACCAGAAGCTTCTAACATCCCCTGCTTAACCACACCACCTTTACCTTGATTGTTTTTATTATCAATTAAGCGCACATTATCATGACTTTGTTTAAAGTCATTAACTACTTTTGCGGTATTATCTGTCGAACCGTCATTAACTACTAAAATTTCCCATGCATAATTCTGATTTTTTAAATAATTAAAAACGTCTTCAAGCGTTGGCGGCAATCGCTTTTCCTCATTATAAGCTGGGATAACTACAGATAATTTAATCATTTTTATTATGAATTAGAAAATTTTGCTGATCCACTTGTTGGCTCAGGAAGAGGCAATAAATGGGGAAATGTTTTTAAAACATCAGGATATTCCACACCTTGGACTTTACCTTTTTGCCTTTTGGCTTCTGCTTCTTGCGGTGAAATTAAAATATTAGGTGCCAAAGCTTTAGGCGGATATTTTTTTAAATCTTCTTCAGTAATATTATACACTAAAATTGAGTTTCCAATAATAGTAATGGGGTCAAATTTTTCTAACCAGGAATAATCCCACTTTCCTTCTTGGACACCAGCTAATTTTGAAAATTGAAAATAAGTTGCAGAAATAGCAAACCACCCGGTTGATGGCCCTTGATCCGAATGCCAATCAATAATTTTGTCATTATCAATATAATAATTAGGTATACTACCACCGAAATAATCAATTCTAATTTTTTCAATTTGATTATCGTCAATAAATGTAGCTAGTCGTTTTAAATCTTGTCCCCAGTCTAAATTAGAGTCAACCAAAAAATTATGTTTTGCTTTACCCCAAGTAAGCTCATTAAAATAAGCTAAATAGAAAGGATAAACTAAAATTGAGGTTAAAATATACCAACCCAAAAAAATCAAACTCAAAAATTTGAAAACAACCCTTGTTGGTAAATTAATTTTTCCAAAATCAAAATTAAACAAAGGATAAACAGAACGACCGATAAACAAGAAAAGGAAAGGAATTGTGGGAATTAAATGACGAACACCGATATTCAAAGAACCAGCCAAAGTAACCAACCAATAAACAGCAAAAGGCACGAAAATATAATAGAGTTGCCACTTATCTTGCTTGCCCCAAAAACCAAAACGCAGCAGTAAAACAAGCCCCAAGATTACCAAACCATGAAGTACCAAAGGTGTTTTAAGCAACCAAGCAACTGGAAAATACCACTTAATTCCTTTATCGGAAAAATGATCTAAAATATAAGTATTATTACCACCACCAGCTCTACCAAAAACTAAGAATAGCCCTAAAGTATAATGGCCAAGAGGACGCGTAATTTTATTTCCTTCTAATTTATAAAGAAAATTACGAAAAGGCGCTGTACGATTATCTGTGGTCAAATTTTTATCAATCACTTGATGCTCGACTTCTTTACTCATATTCCAAGTAAAAGGAAGGTAAATAAGCCAGATTGTGAACAAGCCAATTAAAAGAATCCAAAAAGATTTACCAAAACGAGGCCAAAAAGTTTGAAAAAAACCTTGGTTTTCTCGCCATGTTATTACCCAACCAACTAAAATTAAAAATAAAATCGGAATTAATAAAAAACAAGAAAATTTAAGTGTTTGCGCCACTCCAAATAAAACTCCGGCTAAAACCAAATTGGCCCAACTTGATTTTTGTAAAAAACGGACATAACTCCAAATCGCGATCACAAAACCTAAAGCAGCCGCTACATCTGTAGTAACTAAATGACCGTGGGCCAAGAATTCAGGTGAAAAAGCGAAAAGAGCTAAAACAAATAAAGCAACTTTACGACCATATAAAGATTTAGCCCAGAAAAATAAAAATAAAGCTAAAACAATAGTTAAAAAAATAATAGGCAAACGCGACCAAAATAAAACTTGATCCGCATTATTACCTAATTTATAAATAAAATTCCAACCCGCTTCCCACTGATTAATTTGCTGCCAACTCCAATTATCATAAAAATTATTTAGACTCATGAATTGCAAAGGAACGCCAGAAAGCGCTTTTGCTAATGGCGGGTGTTCAGGATTAAGCCGAAAATCTAAAGCATTATTATAAGAGTAACCGGCCGGAATATGAGCCACTTCATCGGTCGTGCCACTGTCACCCAGTGCAAGATTGACCATAATAAAGGTCATAACCCCCAATAACAATATCACTAGAATCGCCGTAATCGCTTTTTTATATTTTTGTAAAAAATTCATATAATATTTATTTTTTATCCTGACGATAAGTCCAAAGTTTGTTAATCGCAAAATTCCAGACCATCACAATGGCGCTGGCTAAAGCTAAAGCAAAAAGTTGTTGTAGACGATTAGTGCCAGCAAATAGATATGAACGCGCCAAAGTAAATGCCCAAAGGTTTAAACCAAAACCAATTAAACTTACAACCATAAATTTCACATAAAATTCACTGCCAGCGGCAACTTTGTTTTCACTCTGGTTCATACCACTTTTAAATTCGCGGCGGAAAGTCCACAAAGAATTCCAAATAAAACTATTAGTGGCTGCTAGCACAAAAGAGATCGCTTTGGCCCATGATTCAAAAGTCTGGAAAAAAGGCGCCAAGGTTAACAAAAAAAAGACGACCCAATCAACCCCTGTATTAATTACTCCGACCGTAGCAAATTTCGCAAATTGCACTATAATTTTTTTATACATTTTCTCCTTTTGTTAGTTTTTTTGGCGTCACCCAAAACCCCATGTATCTGCCCGTCAATAAATGCATTTGAGCATCAAGGGCTGGAATCGCTCCAAATATTATACCAGAAATTGGTGTTAAAACCCAAGAAATAAAAACCACTACTGTTTGCAGCCGACTCATTTTGGGTGGTCGATTGGGCAAAAGAGAAATCGAAGCCCATCCAGAAATAATCAAACCGATCCAAGTCATTGATAACAAAATCTGCGCCAAATAAGGCAAAGAGAAAGATAAAATCGTAGTCTTAAAATACGGACTTAACAAAAAAGGCCACCAAATACCCAAAGCTAAAATAAGTGCAGCCGAAGCCCAAGAAACTTGACTTTCCAAAAGACGCAAAACCAAACCCCATTTTTTGATAAACGGGATTGTTTTATTCTTTAAAGACTCTGTTACCAAATAAGGAAAATGCTCCACACCCCAGGCCCAACGCCTTTTTTGCAAATATTGATTTTTAAGTGTTTGCCAAGAATTATCATCATAAACTGCATCCATATAAACCGGTGTAAACAATGGGATAACCGTATGCTGACCATGATGTTTGAAAAAAACCCGATAATAAGTCCGCGAATCTTCGCTCACAATATGCTGATCCCAAAAATCAATTAACACTGCTGTTTTAAAACTCATAGATTGAGAAGAAAAATTAATTAACCGATAAGGCCGAGTTGATTCCATTAATTGCCAAAAGCTAGAACCAAAAGCCACAACTCTAACAATTGCCGGAACTTGCCAAATATTATTACTATATAAAGGAATTGGCTGATAAGAGTGCCAAATACGATCAGGGTGTAATAAATATTTATAAGCAAGAGCAGAAAAATAGCTATGGCTCGGACGAGTGTCTGCGTCAAATATAGAAACAACAACTCGCTCATAATCAATTTTGCGGTTGTCAAAATATTTTTTCATTTGAAGACCTGCAAAATGAGCATTAGCACCCTTACCTTTTAGCTCACCCACAATTCCATCAGGATGAGTTGTAATCAAAAAATCATTAAACACACCAGCAAATTCTTTTTTTAATTTTTTAGCAATAACTTGCGCTTCTTCTCCAGCCCGATCTTCTGTAGCTAACACTAAAATAATTTGATCATTAGGATAATCAGAATCCGCCACTGCAGCAATTGATTTGTACAAAACGTCAAATGGTTCTTTATACGTAGTGTACAAAACAGCTTGATACAAATCTTTAGGTTTGATAATTTTTTTGGGATTTTTTATTAAATCGTCTAAAGTTGCTAATTCATCCTTGAGTATATTTCTTCTAAATGATTTTAATCTTCTAGTTAAACGAAAAAGCAAATCTTTTTTTAATCTTTTTAAATCATTCAAAGACTCCAACTTATCAACCCAATTCACATGTTTTTCATAATTCATATAAAAATGAGCGCTGATTAAATGACCACCCATCATAATACTTTTGCTTAACCAATAAAAATCATAAAGAATAATAAAAACTACTAAAGCCGCTGGCCAAACTAAAGACAGAACAATCGGCATAGAAATAACAACTAAGCTCAAAGTGCCCGGAATAATTTCTAAAAATCTTTCAAACCGAGTTCGTTTCCACATTTTAGACTGTTATTAAATAATAACCAACTATAATTAGCTCTAAAAGCACGAGGAAAAAATTAAAAAGAAATAAAAAAGTTTTTAAAAAATAATTTTTAGCAAAAAACCAAAGTGCCAATAACAAATTCGTCAGGATAAAAATTAAAACAGCAATTGGTAAAATCCAACCGTTATTAGCCCCTAAAAGATTAAAAATAGTAATTCCGCCTTCAATAATTGAAGTTTGCCAAAAATAAAAAATAAAAAACTGCAAAATTAAAATAACCGCAATTTTTAATTTATCGTAAAAATTGATATTCTTTAACATTATTTATTAGAATAGCAAATAACTACTAAATTTTCAATTATCAATTTACAATTTTCAGAAAATTAGCTTTTTTGTATTTCCTGATAAATTGCATCAATGGCAATAGCTCCTTCGCTGGCTGCAGTGAGCATTTGATGAAAATGGTTACTGCCGCTACTTGCATCACCAGCACCATAAACCCGATTGTGAGAACTTTTTTGGTCACAACCCACTTGTAAAAAATCGCGTTTATCTAATTTTAAATTTAAACTTTTGGCTAAATCTGTGTTCGGATCAGCTCCGATTTCTACAAAAACACCATCCACAATCAATTCATTTTTACCATTATGAGATTTTTCTAAAATCACTTTTTCTAAAAAATCTTTGCCCACAAATTTCTTTACATTATTATTCAAAATAATCTCAACATTTTTTTTAGTTTTTAATTTTTCTTGCCAAAAAGGCATTGCTGTTAATTTGTCCAAATTGTTTAAAAGATAAACTTTTTTCGCCAAATTAGTAATAGACAAAGCAGCAGTCACACCAGCATCGCCGCCACCGACAATTAAAACATTTTTATCTTTATAAAAATAACCATCACAAGTAACACAAGAATGCACGCCTTTTCCAATGAGCTCTTTTTCACCAGACACTCCTAATTTTCTTCTTTTCGTGCCTGTGGCTAAAATTAAAAAATGAGCTTTAAATTCTTTTTGATTTTTAGTACTAATAACAAAATTGTTTTTCTCTTCCTTAATTTTAACAGCTGAATCGTACTCCCAAGTTGGCTTATAGCTTAAAACTTGCTCTTTTAAACGTTTTGCCAGATCTAAACCGGTTATTGATTTGAAACCAGGAAAATTCTCCACCACGACAGATTCGGACATAATCCCACCAGGGATTTCTCCAATAATTAGATGCTCAATTTGATAACGTGAAGCATAAATAGAAGCTGTCAAACCAGCAATACCCGAACCAATAATAGCAATGGGGTATATTTTTTCAACCATACTTACTGTTATCAATTAAATAAATTTTAAAATAAAACCTTTGGTTGTTTTTTCTTGCAACCATTCATCAAAACCGCGCTCTTCACTACCTTTAAAATTATCTACCTTAATGATTTGCCAACCTAAATCGGTTTTGAACAAAAATAAATCATTCTTTTTAGCGGCCCAAATTTTTTTCTGGAAATCAGCCAAAAGTGTTTTATCTACAGTTTCTCCCTTTATAATCACTTTATACAAATCATCTTTTTTAAAATAACCCAGATCTCCTGCTTTATCTTTGGTTTTTTTATCAAGAGAATTATCTTTAACAAGCTTAGCAAAATCATCACCTTTTTTGGCTTGAGCTAAAACTTTATTCGCTTTGTCTTCGCTATCTAATAAAATTTGCGACAACTGCACCTGTTTCACAAGCTCTTTATCAAAATGATCATTTAATTTTTGCTGCATTAAAGATAAATAAACCAATCGATAAATATCTTTTGGTGTATAGCCATAGTACTGATTTAAAATCTGTTCAAAGCTTTGCTTGCCACCATTTTCTTCATAAAGCTTGTTAAGGGCATCATTAATATCTTTTACGGGAACAGAAACTCGGTATAAGCCAGCATATTCTTGAACAATTTTCACTCGGACTAAAAATTCCATTGCCTGCTTTTCTAATAAACCTTCTGCTGGAATAGGCGAACCAGTCTGTTTATAAAACTTCTTTGCTGGTTGTTCCTCATTAAAAACCTCACCAAATCTAATCGGAAATACATTAACCCAACCAGCAGGATAAGGTACAATTGCAGCAGTTTTTTTAACAAAATCATAACGCCAATTAAAAGCATATAAACCAACTCCAACAACAATAATGTAAAGCATTATAACTGCTAAAATTAGCGTAAAACCGACAAAAACAGGAAAATTAAAGCGACTTTTTTCTTTGGCTTTTTCCATTAAGGCACTACCAATTGTGCTAAAATTAATTTTTCTTTTTGACTCTTGATCAGTTGATTCTTCCATTATAATTATTTAATTAGTAAAAAAGGCTTAAAAATTAATAAAATCACCACCAATAATACTAACATGATAATAACCAAACGTACAATATCAACTCGACGAATAAATTGATAGCGAAAAAATAAATTTAACATTTCTAAAAAGAAATATTGTGCTAAAAGATATATTAAAGCTCCTCCAAAAGGAGGCATACGGTAAAACCCAAAGATAAACACAAATTGCAATACAACAAACCCAAAAAATAAGCCATAGAAAATTATCTCTTGCAAATGACGGTTACGTGCCCAAAGGCTAAAAGCAATTAAATAAAAACTAATTAAAAATAAAAAAGAAGAAAAAATTAGATAACGAGTCAAGTCAGTGCCGAAATTAGAAAGATAAAAAATAAAATAATAAGAAACAACAAAAAAGAGAAAACCAACCCAAAAAATAACAATATCTAGCCAATAATAGGTTACCTCTTCACGCACCTTATAGGGCAACGGGAGCTTAAGACGCGAAGCGAAAAAATAATAACTAATGCTTGATAAAAGACCGATACCAAACGAAATAAAATTGAGTGAAAAAATCATACCATAGCCACCAGTGACTAAGATCAGAATAAAAGGTAAAGAATATTTTGCTAACCTTTTACGCCAACTCTCTTTCTTTTCCAGCCATAGAAAAGAAAAAATCGTAAGCGCTGTCATCACTCCGAAAATAATTGTTTTAACAAGACTAGAATTAAGAGAAGTTTCCAAAATAAATAAAACGAAAATCAAAAAACTAACTAAGAGCGCTTTGTGCCAGCGCCTTAAATTAAACTTAAATCTGGTTCGAGATAAAGTTGTTGTAGTCAAAATCTTGGCCTAAGATTATCACAAAATCAGCACTTTTGTCCACTCCACAAGACTCATCTGGAACGTTCAAAAAACGTTTTTTCAAAAGTTGTAAAGTATAAGGCTTCTCACCATCAGAACAATCTAAAATTTTAGTATTCTCTTCTAAATTTTCCGCCCCTTCATAGGTCACCTCTTGATAACCACGACCAGTTAATAAATCCGCCACGTCTTTAGCATTACCCGATACTCCACTGGCATTGCTGATTAGAATAGTCGCATTTTCTTTTTCAATAAATGGTTCAACAAAAATAGAATGAGCTAAAGCTCTTATTGCTTCCCAAGTCTCATCAATTGGTCTTAAAATATATTGACCATCACTGGTATTATCATCAACCAACAAGCCAGTAGCTGAATTGTCTAACACTTTTTGGGCAATCTCATTTTCTTTAACATCTTTAGCCAATTCAAAAGTTTTTACTAATTCTTGAGGGGTTAAATCAGTGCCAAAATTATTTTGTAAATTAGACAATAAAGATGAAACTTTAACAGGGTTAGACCAAAAGCCCAAGCTTAAAATTTTAGCTTTCAGAGCGGTTAAAACTTTTTGCTGACGTTTGGCACGAGCGAAATCACTGCCTTCCCCATTGCTACCATAACGCGAACGCGAATATTGTAAAGCGCGTTCTCCGCCCATATGCTCCCAACCAGCATCAAAACTTAAAAATTGATAACCATAATTATTATCTGGATATTGGCTATCAGTAAAACTCTGATCCACATAAATATCAACACCACCTACAGAATCAATCAGCTGTCTGAAACCATCAAAATTAATTGTAATATAATAATGAATCGGCAAATCTAAAATTTCGCTCACTGTATTTTTAGCCAACTCTGGTCCACTATTACCTTCTTCTTTATTATTCTCACCAACTGAATAAGCTGCGTTAATTTTGCTATAGCCATAATCCGGAATTTCTACATAAAGATCACGAGGAATTGAAAGCATGGCCACTTTTTTATTGTAAGGGTCAACACTAACAACCATAATTGTATCAGTTAACAAGCCACCCTGATGGCCATTGCCGCCATAACCCATAACAAGATAATTGATTCTACCATCACCTTCACCGCGCAAACTGTTAGGGTTAACTTTTTTGGCAAAAAATAAAGACTTAAACTTATTAGTATTTTTAAAAATGCCTGAAAAAGCATAAGCCGCATAACCAACGCCTCCCAAAAAACAAACAATTAGTAGCGCCGCCACCCATTTAACCACTTTTTGACGGCGGGTAATATTTTTTTGGATCTTCTTACTTTCATGAGAAGAAAGATGAATTTCTTTTTTGTTCATAAATCTTTAATAAAATAAAAGGAATAAATAATTATACACAAAACCTAAACATAATAAAACAAAAAATTATTTATGAATAGAGGCTTGACCGGGATACTCGGGGAAAATAAAATCAACAACTGAAATTAAATCTTTATTTTTAATAATTTTTGTTTTTAAATCTTGAATGTTATCAGCTTTTACACTAAAAAGCTGCAAATTATTGTTTTTAATTTTTAAGCTATTGGCAATAGCCGCTTCTAGACGCAAACCAGAAAAACTACCACAACCCTGTTCTATAACTACAGCTTTTAAATTTAAAAGTTGTTTTTGAGAAACAAATTTTTTGAAAATAGGAAAAAATTCTTCGCTGCCACAAGCAGAAAATTCTAATTGTTTTTTCCAAATATTTAAACCCTGGTCAAATAAACCTAAAAAATTATGGTCGCGATCTAAAGTAGAAATAATTAAAATTAATTTTGTAGCCATTTTCGTAGATTAGAAGACAAACAAACTTTTCTTTTATTCTTATTTTTGGCAGAATCAATTTTGATCTCGAAATAATTAAGTTTTTCTAAGCGTGGTTTAATTTTTTCGCCCCACTCAACAATACTAACATAATCAGAATTGCCCAAATAATCAGACCATTCAAAGAAATCAATTTCTTGGTTTAAAAGCCGATAAAAATCAAAGTGAGCAATTTGAAATAATTTTTTAGTTTTATAAATTTCTAAAATTACAAAAGTTGGACTTTTTATCGATTTAGCTCCCAATTTTTCTCCGATAGCCTGAGCCAAAAACGTTTTCCCTGCCGCTAAATCACCGACTAAAATAATAATTTCCCCACCTTCTAATTTATCAGCAATTTTAATGGCTAAATCACGCATGCCTTTTTTATCTAAAATCATAAAAACAATTTAACTAAAAATGAGAAATTTCGCAAGCGCGAAAAAAGTTATAACTGATAAATAATAAAAAATTAGAAAAAAATAATTAATCCTAACATCTTCTTTCTCATTTAATCTGTAATCATTTAAGGCGTCATAACTAACACCCTTGACGCTTGTTGCTCCAGCTAAAACTGGCTTAGTAGAATCAGGTTTGTCAGTTTGTTTTTTGGGTGGACTATTTATTTGAGGTGCGACTTTGAACCAATCCTTATCAATCAAAAATAATTGATAATAAGTAGTACCAAAACTTAGAATCCCCCTGATATCGCCGCTTCCTTTGTGCATTTTAAATAAACTCCGCAATTTAATTTTTTGATTATTATAATTAATAAAATAACTACTCTTTTCCGTATAAACTAAACCATAAATTTTAATCATCCGGCCAACAAGAGTATCAATTGGTTCATCAACTGGTGTGATAAAAACAGCTGGCAGAATCAAGTTACAATTTTCTAAAACAGAATAATAATCTAATTTTAAATATTTTTCTTTACTATTTTTTATTTGACCAAAAAATTGTAAACATTGATTACGATTAAGATTTAATTTTTTATTAGTCTTAATTTTTAGAACAAAGCTACCATCATTAAGATAAAAATAACTATTAGCAAAATCCCCTGGAGCCATAATAATTTTTCCTTGAGTTTGAACTTGTTCTGGTTGATTTCTTATCTCTTCTATTTTTTGTTTTAAATATTGAGGAATTAAAATATTTTTTTTATTAGGAGTATTTTTTCGTGACCACGAAAACTTATTATTAAAACGAGAATAAGAAAATCTCTTTAATGCTTTGTTATATTTTACTTTGTGATGCAAATCTAAATTCGGATCAAACAAACTAATTATTTCATTATTATTATTTAAAGATAATTTTGAGCCAGGATAAATCACAAAAAAACCATAAGCATTAATTTTCCCCGATAAATTTAATGTATGGCCGCTTAAGTCTTTTATGAACCATCCATTTAAATCTATTTCTTTATTGTTTGGGTTGTAAATTTCTAACCATTCTGATTCTTTTCTTTTTGCATCAGGAGCAGGATATAATTCATTAATCAACAGTGGCAAATAATTTTGTTTGGTAGTAAAAAATATTTTTCTTAAAAAGCAAAAATCTGTCCCTACCTCACAAGCATTAATTCGAACTTCGTATTCTTGATTAGGGCTAAGATTTTTAAATATTAATTTATTCAAAATAACTTCTTGTTCAATAAACAATTGATTATTTTGCCACAAACTAAAATTTTCAACAATATTTTTGCTAGAACTATTAATTTTTATAACGTCAAAACTTACTTGATCTGTCCCAAGATTTTCAGTTAAAAGATCAATATACTCTGGTAAAATTTGGAACGGAGTCGGGGGAGAAGCAACAAAAGAAAAGTTGGCGTCATAAACTGGTCGTTGCCATGAGTTGTAAATGCCCTGATCGCTAACCCAACTTATTTCATCAATGATTTCACCAGTTGTTTTAACATAAATAATTAGTTGACCATCAGTTATATTTAAAAAACTAGTTTTATAAGGTGCTATTAAATTAGGAATTAGCGGATTGTCGCTAAAACTTGAACCATAACCACCAAGCTCCAATAGCAAACCATTAATTTCATTAAAGTCTAAATTATTATCAGCCAAAAAAGCATCTCCGGAATATGCCACAATTAGACTTTGACCAAAATTTAAATCTATATCAGAAAAACAATTTTTAGGTTGATCTAAATTAATTTTATCAACACTTGAAGCAAAACAAATATCATTTAAATTGACACTGCTATTTGAGATATTGGCAATTTCAAACCATTTAGCTGCAGAGGAAGCAATTGTTAAACCACGCGTTTTTATTTCTTGAATTTTTAAAGCACTTTGTGGTTGATTATAAATACTAGACGAAAAACAATAATTAGGTGATAGGGTTAAAAAAACAAAAAACAGCAACAACAAAAATTGTTTAACCATTTATATAATTATATCAAAAATCACGTTTTAAACCATTAAACCTAAAATTTAGGTTTATGAATAGGGGACTGCTAGGCAACAAATTTCACTATTTAAATCTTTACCTCTTTTATTATTCCACGCTTGATGCGGGATCTATTTATTGGTCATCCCGAAACCAAAAAAAGTATATTCTTTCCCATAATTTCAATAGGGTCAACAAAAATCAAACCCTTCCCTTGCTTAATCTGTTTAACCCTATCATCTAAAAATTTAAAAAACTAAAATCTATTTTATTAGCATACAATCGCCGAAACTAAAAAAACGATATTTCTTTTTAACAGCTTCACGATATGCTTTGAATATTTTGTCACGGCCGGCAAAAGCGCTCTTGTCCGCCGAAGTTTTAGCAAAAGCGGAAACCAAAAATAATAATGAACTTTTTGGCAAATGAAAGTTAGTAAGCATAGCATCAACAAATTTAAATTTATATGGTGGATAAATATAAATTGAAGTTTCTTTATTATGTTCATGCAAAATGCCCTTTCCGTCCGTAGCGGTTTCTAAAGCACGAGCCACAGTCGTACCAATAGCCAAAATTTTTTTACCTTCTTTTTTCTTTTGATTCAAAAAGTCTGCAGTTTTTTGAGTAATCACCATTTTCTCATTATGAATCTTGTGATCTTCAATTTTTTTAGATTTTACTGGGGCAAATGTCCCCCACCCCACTTCAAGCGTTAAAAAAGCAAATTTAATTTTTTTATTTTTCAATCTATTTAAAAT
This sequence comes from Patescibacteria group bacterium, assembly GCA_028698375.1. Lineage (GTDB taxonomy): Bacteria > Patescibacteriota > UBA1384 > JAGGWG01 > JAGGWG01 > JAQVDI01. The sequence continues at coordinate 26,113 of JAQVDI010000001.1, forward strand.
ACGAGGCGTAAAATGCAAAGATGCTGTTGGCGCCGCTACAGAGCCGTCAATTTTAGCAAAAATACTTTGATATTTTTTTCTTGCCTCATTTTCTTTCATTTGACTTTTAATATAAGGAGGTAAAGGCATCTGCCCTTTTTTTCTTAAAAATTCTCTTAAAATACAATCACCTTTTAAAATTTTGATCCGAAAAATTTGATCTTTAAAATTAATTACTTGCAACTGGATTTGTCGGCTTAAAGTAATTTTAGTGCCAATAGTTATTTTACCTTTGATCAAAACTTCCCAAACTTTTTGGGTCAATTTTTTAACAAATAGCACTTCTACTTTTCCTCCTGTTTCTTTATAACCAAAAACACGAGCTGGCATAACCTGAGTGTTGTTAAAAACTAACACATATTTTTCATCCAAAATCTTTGGCAAATCAAAAAAATTAGAATGAAAAATTGCTCCATTCAAACGATCCAAAATCATCATCCGGCTATGATCTCGGGGATTATTTGGTTCTTGAGCGATTAAACCTACTGGCAATTTATAATTAAAATTTTCTTTTTCCATCAGTTTTAAATTAAGAGATTAAAAATTAAAAACTAAAAATTAATTTCACCCTTATGCTTATGGTTAGTGCTTTTTGCGGCTTGTTGCTGCTTTTTATGGTCTTGATTTTGACGTAAGTTTTTTTTATTTGTTTTTGGGACAATTTTCTCATCTGGATTATTATTTTTATTCTCCGCCAACTCCTCTACAAATTCATTTTCATGTTTTTTTAAATCTTCTTCATTATGCTTTATTTGTTTAGACTCTTGGCTAGGATTAAAATCTTCTGCCGCAGCTGTTGAAATCCGGCTCACGACCTTAGACGGATTTGGCAAATCACGTAAAGTAAAATTAGGCGACTCCCCCGCAGTTTGAATTAGGACAGTCCCGAAATCAAGAGTTGACTGGAAAAAACCCCTCACTTCACTCCGAACATCTTGAATACTAATAAGTTCAGTTGCAACAATTTTTCTACGGAATAAATTCAATTGTTCGATATCAATAACGCGACGATTAGTCACAATAGTAATATCCAAATAATATTCCATCCAAGATAAATATAAAAACAATATCAAACTTAGAAATAACATAAAAACAATTAGCCAAAAAATTCTCCCTGGGCTAACGACTAAATCTAAACTGCTCAAAAATTGGTTAAATCCTAAAAAATAAAAAAGAAAAATAAAAATTATAATAATGGCAACCATCAAAAAAACTGCAAGATAGGCTGGCCACAAAGCAAACCAATGCCGACGCACAAACAATAAAATCTGCTCATCCTTTTCCCAGATTGTGCCATATTTACCTTTAATTAGTTGAATTGGTTTTTTGAACATAACCTAAATAATAATTAATACAATCAAACTAATAACAATAATTATCCCAGAAATAAAAAAATAAAATTTAGTCATTGTTTTCGTAGCATCACCGACAAAACCATACATCATTAATTGCTTAGCTACAAAATAACTAATAATGAACCAGACTATCAAAAATAAAAAGTAAATTGAAAAAAGATAAATCATAATTTCTTCTCTTGTCTTTCCTTAATACTATAAACACAACCACAATATTTTGGTACTGTCAAGCCCATATTTCTTGCTTGATGCATAGAACGAAAATAACCCTTGCGCCAATCACGAAAATAAAACGGCACAGAATATTTATTGCCCGCTTCAGCACCAATTTGCCAAATTAAACTCTGTTGTTGATAAGGAGAAATTAACAATGAAGTCGTAAACATATCAGCACCATTTTTTTTGGCATAACGCGCCACATAATTTAAACGTAATTTATAACATTCAGCACAACGCAATTTAGGCAAATTTTCAATACTCCGATAATGTCTTTTTTCATAATTATACAAACGATTAAAATAAGCCTTAACATCATAAGGCGGAACAATTAGATGCACACCCGTTTTTTGACACAAAATTTCTACGTCACGCAATCTATTTTTATATTCTTGTTCACCATGAATATTTGGATTATAAAAAATCGCTTCAACTTTTAAACCCTCTTTTTGCAAAAATTCAATCACATAAGCAGCACAACTAGCACAACAAATATGCAATAAAATCTTTTTATTTTTAAGCATCCTCCCCATATTAAAAATTAAGTCTATTATTTTTAAGGTGCTCAATTGCTTTATGGCTCACTTTTCTACCGGTTGGCGTACGTTCTAAAAAACCCAATTGCATCAGATATGGTTCATAAACTTCTTCAAGAGTAACCCGATCTTCGCCAATAGCGCTAGCGAGGGCATTAATGCCAACTGGGCCACCGCTAAATTTTTCTAAAATTACCCCAAGAATTTTACGATCTAAATCATCCAAACCATATTCATCAATTTCTAGTGTGTCCAAAGAGTTTTTAGCTAATTCTTCATCTATTTTATTTTGATTTTCAATTTGCGCAAAATCTCTCAATCTTTTCAATAAACGATTAGCAATTCTAGGAGTAAAACGAGAACGACAAGCTAATTCGTTTATCGCTTTTTGATTAATTTCAATACCTAAAATTTCCGCACTTCTTTGAATAATTTTTTTGATATCACTTTCTTCATAAAAATTAAGTCGATAGATAATTCCAAAACGATCACGTAAAGGCGAAGATAAGGAAGCAAATTTTGTAGTTGCTCCGATTAACGTAAAATTAGGTAAATCTAAACGTAAAACTTGGGCACTAGGACCTTTACCTACCACTAAATCAATTTTTCCCTCTTCCATCGCCGGATATAAAATTTCTTCAATATGATGATTAAGTCGATGAATTTCATCAATAAAAAGAACATCTCTATCTTCCAAACTAGTCAAAATCGCGGCTAAATCCGCCACTCTTTCAATTGCCGGGCCGCTAGTTACTTTAACAGTTGACTCCATTTCGCCTCCAATAATATGAGCCAGTGTTGTTTTACCAATCCCCGGCGGACCGTGGAATAGAACATGCTCAAGTGGTTCTTGACGCTCTTTAGTCGCTTTTAAAAATATATTTAAACTTTTTTTAATGCGGTCTTGACCAATAAAATCATCTATTTTTTTAGGCCTTAAATTTCTGTCAAAAGCCGAGTCTTTATCTTTAAAAATTTCATCTGACATTTTTCTTTTTTATTTTTAAATTAATCACTATTTTCTAACGGATCCTACCTCTTTTAAAATTTTGGTAATTTTTTCTTGCAAAGTTTTTTCATCACCATTTAAATAACCCAAAGCATTCTGCGCTTCACGCGCACTATAACCTAAGCTTTTTAATGCTTCAACAAGCTGTTCATCGCGTGGCTCTTTTTCTTCAAATTGGAAAACATCAATTAATTCCGCCATAATTTTACGAGCTGTTTTTTTGCCAATGCCTGGCGCTGCTTCTAATTTGGAAACGTCATTATCTTCAATAATTTTTAGCAAATCGTGGGAATGATAAATTGATAAAAGCGCTAAAGCTCCTTTAGGACCAAGACCAGAAATTTTAATTAAACGTTCAAATAATTCCCTTTCTTTAAAATCGCTAAATCCATAAAGCGCATCACTTTTTTCAGTTTGATAATGATAAACAAAAAGCGCCAATTTATCGCCTTTAATCAAACGAGGTGGTAAATAGACAAAATAACCAACTCCGCAATTAGTATTTAAAATCACAAAATTAGAACCTTGAGCTCCTATTTTTCCCTCGATATAAGCTATCATTAGCTTTAATCATAACCCGAGAGCTTAGGTTTGGCAACTTTATCCCTAAACCAAATTATTTTCTAAGAGTTAATCCAGTGTTAAATTATAAAATTTATTTATTTAGAAATTTGGTGCGGGGATATATTTTTTTTAGATTTATTTTCAATTTGTCCAAGCGTTTGTTTCTTAAATTTTGGCAACGGTTTTACTTTTGATTCTTTAACTGGCTGAATTTTTTTCTTAGTGAATTTGACTGGCTTAGAAATAGTTTTTAATGATTTTTTCTTTTTCATAATTTCCTTTTTCTCAAGATTTATTTCCTCTGATGTTGAAGATGACGGTTCAATCTCGACCCTTCTTGTTGCTGCTTTAGGTGCAAATTTTATTTCTGTTTTACGGAACAAATTGCTTAAACCATTTTTCTTTTGACGCGAAATAGCAAATTTAATAATTTCTTCAGGAACATTAATTCTAAAAGTCTTTGTGAAACCACGAAATTGTGGAGTTCGATTAACTTCTAAAACATAAGGCTTATTTTTACGAAACATTATATCAACACCACAAATTTCATAGCCCATAGCACGAGCGGCTTTAAGCGCTAATTTTTCTAATTCTGGTGTTAGCTCATATTTCTCCGTTGTCGCCCCAACAGCAACATTAGAACGAAAATCCCCTTCGGGCGCCATTCTTTTCATCGCCCCTAGACATCTATTACCAACTACAAAAATACGTAAATCATAACGAATATCTAAATCTCTTTGAATCAAAAGACCATGAATATCTTTTTTGCCAACAAGTTTTAACGCTCCAGATTTTGATTTAGCCTTAAAAACACCTTGCCCCATAGTACCAGAAATAGGTTTAATAATAATTGGATAACTTGAAATTTGATTTAATAACTTTTTTGCATTACGCGGACGAAGCGCCTGCCAAGTTAAGGGATGAGGCAAACCAGCATCAAATAGACGAATCGCTTGAGACACTTTATCTAAAATCATTTCTAATTTAGAATTTAAAACCACTTTACCCAGACGTTTCATATACCAACCCAAAACTAATGATTGAATATAAAATTTACTTACCCATCGACGAATCAAAATATCATAATCTTTAAAATCTTGGACTTTAACTTTTTTTTCTTTACGATCATAAACCCAAAATTGGGCTCGCACACCTTTCTTTTGATCAATTTTTAAAATCACATCCTTCATTGGGATTAAAGATACCTTAGCACCTAATTTTTTAGCTGCTTTTTTCCATTCTTTTCGATACCAAGGATTATGTGCATCTGCACCGATAACTGCAATTTTTAACATACAAAATTATTTAATTTCACCTTATTAGTTTACATAAAAATATCTTTGAAAACAAATTAGTATAACAGTAAAATCAAACTGCGCTAGGATAAGACTAATTACGCTACACGATCCAACAAATCCCAGACATTTGTATATTCTTTCAACTCTAGAAATTACTGACCAAGATTTGGATAATTTAGAAAAATAAAATTACTCTTTAAGTTTATCTAATTTTTCCATAAGATATAAAACATTGGTGTGTTCGGCATCAATTATATTATCTTGCCACGGCATTTCTCGGTCTAAAAGTAAATCAATTAAATAATTGCCCAAAGTAGATAATGACCTTTCTGCTTCATTATTAATAATTGTTTCTAACCTACTTTTATAACCGATCAATTTGGCACAAACTAAAAACTCAATTCTCATATCTAAAATTGTTTCAAAAAAGTTATTTATAATGGTTTCTTCTATTTTTTTAATCATTCTAAGATAAACATCCTTATTTTCTAAAACAGGCTGAGAATAAAATTTAGTAGCGTTAATAATGCAATG
>JAQVDI010000029.1 GCA_028698375.1 Patescibacteria group bacterium
GGAGCCAAATTGTATGTTTGGTTTTTTTATTTTTTTAAAATAACAATTTATATTTTTAAATCATTTCCCAAAACACACGAATATCTGGAAAAATACGCTAAATCCGTTAGCTAATAAAAGTTATTTGACCCAATAAAGATTGTTTTGCTATTATCTTTTTAGTACCTGAACAAGAAGGAGCTTATATTGAAAATAAAACATCGCGAATTATCTAAAAAATCTCAACGCAGCCGTTGCCCAATTTGCGGCTGTTCTTATTATGTGGAAGTATACAACGGCGCAGAGAACAGACCTGAATTGCTTCATTACAAATGTGCAGATTGTTCCGTACATTTTGGAAACGTATCTAAATTTTTTATCTCAGTTGAAAACTTACCAAACCAAAAAAGATAAATTTCAATAGTTATTAAAATTTTTTAAGTATTAATGTTTAAAACCTCAAAAAAATTGAGGTTTTTTTATTGCTAAATGCCCAAAATTCTCTATAATAAGATTATTATAAATTTAAAATATAAAATGAAAAATAAAAATATTCCATTTTCCATAATTTCTTTCTTAGCAATTTTATTAGCACCAACAATAACTTGGGCTTTTTGCCCAGTTTGCGTGGTTGCGGTTGGCGCTGGTTTAGGTTTAGCGCGTTGGATTGGAATTGATGATACAGTATCTGGGATTTGGATTGGAGGACTTTTGATCGCTTTTGTCGGCTGGCTAATTAATTTCTTGAAAAATAAAAAATGGACCTTTCCTTTTTATGGTCCTTTTGCTCTTATTGCCACTTATACCTTAGTTATAATCCCCATGTATTATCAAGACATTTTAGGGCACCCAGCACACACTATTTGGGGCATAGATAAACTAATTTTTAGTATTTCTTTGGGAAGTTTAATTTTCATTGCTAGCCAAATATTGTATGAATGGATGCGACAAAAAAATAATCACAAATCATTTTTTCCGTTCCAAAAAATTGTTATGCCAATTATTTTTTTATTAATTGCAAGTTTATTTTTTTATGTTATAACTATATAGCAATTATGGATGATAAAGAAAAATTAAAAAAACTTTGGCAAAAAGTACAAGAAGTTAAAAAAGATAATAAGCTAGATTTAAGCAGTGATGAAGATTTATCCATTGCTATTATGAATTTAGTCAGCATTGAAGAACATTTTTTCTTTACTAGTCAAAAAAATAGCGACAACAAACATCTGGAACTTTTGAAAAAAGTACGTGAGATGCGCAAAAACCTTTTAGCTAGAATTGTTAAAAATCCAGAAGGAGAAGAATGGTGCATTTCCAAACACTTATTGGCCGCAAGTATGCGCCTAATGGAAGTAGGTACAAAAAAATTAAACAATGGCGAAAAAAAAGAAGCTCAAGATTTATTTACTAAAGCTTATGATCTTTATTCTATTTTTTGGGGAATTAACCTAAAATTAATCCCAACTCAAGGGATTAAAACAATTAACGATAAATCTCTCGATAAACAAGATAAAGAAAAAAGTGGATTTTTGGGTTCATTAAAATCAATTATTAATAAATTAGTTGATTGTTGCCGCGAATAAAAAAATAATTAAATAAAAAATGACTCAAGTAATTGAAGTAAATAATTTGGTCAAAAAATATAATACCCTTACTGCCGTTAATCAAATTTCTTTTCAAGTAGAAAAAGGAGAAATTTTTGGTCTTTTGGGAGAAAACGGAGCTGGTAAAACAACAACTTTAGAAATTATTGAAGGATTAAGAAAGCCCACTAAAGGTCAAATTAAAGTTTTAGGGCATGACGCCATCCACCGCCCTCAAACAATTAAAAATCAAATTGGCGTTCAATTGCAAGCCAGCGCTTACTATAATTTTTTAACCCTCAAAGAAATATTAGAATTATTTGCCAGTTTTTATGAAAAACATCTTGACCCAATGGAACTTTTAGAAATGGTAGGACTAAAAAAGAAAGCAAACACTTTTGTGGGCAAACTTTCTGGTGGGCAAAAACAAAGATTTTCCATTGTCGCTAGTTTAATTAACGACCCAGAAATTGTGTTTTTAGATGAACCCACTACAGGCCTAGATCCTTTAGCTAGACGTAATTTATGGGAAATTATTAATAAAATTAAACAGCGAGGTAAAACCATTGTTTTAACTACTCATTATATGGAAGAGGCCGAAGTGTTATGCAATCGAATCGCCATTATGGAAAAAGGTAAAATTGTTGCCATAGACACAACACAAAAATTAATTGAAAACGCTAAAAATCCTTTTGAAATTGATTTTGAAGTTGATAACTTATCCGAAGAAGCTTTAACAAAAATTGAGAAATTAGGTATTTTAGACAAAGGAATAGGCAACAAAAGTAATACTTACGAATTACATCTCAAAAATCAATCAGCTGTTAACCAAGCACTGGCTATTTTACATGAATTAAACTTAAAAAGCTTGCTAGTGGAAAAAGCAACGCTAGAAGATGTTTTCCTCGAATTAACAGGGAGGACTCTCAATGAATAAAATCAAAATGTTAGTCAAAATGTTTATTGCCAATTTAAAAATGACTGTTCGCAATCGTCAATCATTATTTTGGTCTTTTATGTTCCCCATAATGTTCACTTTTATTTTTGGCTTTTTCTTTGGCAAAAACGCTTCTATCGGCAATGTGGCTCTGATTAATCAATCTAAAACTCCTTTAGCACAAACTATTGAACAAGCCCTTAACGATAACAATTTATTTACAATTCAAAAAGAGGATAATCTTGATGACACTAAAGATAAAATTAAAAAAAATAAACTTATGGCTGCCATTGTTATCCCCGAGAATTTTGGAGATCTTGAGCATGAAGCGCCAAAAATAATCACTGTACTTTATGATCCGGGTAATTCTCAAGCTAACGCAGCTATTACTGGTTTTCTAAACCAATTTTTAACTGCAACTAACTATAAGGTACAAAATGCCCAACCAATTTTTTCTGTTAGCGAACAAAAAATTACTGATAAAAATTTAACTTATTTTGATTTTATTCTGGCAGGAATTTTAGGATTATCATTAATGAATTCTTCTATCATTGGAGTCGGGGTTGGCATTGCTCAATATCGTCAAGATAAAATTTTAAAAAGAATTGTTACCACTCCTCTGCCTTCCTGGATTTTTATAATCGCTGAAGTTTTATCTCGCTTAGTAATAAACTTTTTTCAAATTGTTTTAATCTTGGTTATTGGAACTTATGTTTTTGACGCTCATATTTACGGTAGTCTTTGGGCAATTTTTGGCCTTGCTCTCTTAGGCGCTATTTTATTCCAATTATTAGGTTTTGTTATCGCTAGTATTTCTAAAACTACTGATGCGGCTCAAGGCATGGCCACTGCCATTACTATTCCTATGATGTTTTTAGCCGGAGTCTTTTTCCCCCTTGACTCTTTGCCAAAATGGCTCGCCAGCATAGTTCAATATCTACCCTTAGCTCCGCTATTAAGAATGCTCCGCACTGTCACTTTGGAAGGTAATTCAATCTTAGAAAATCCAATCAACATTATTATTGTGGGGGCATGGATCATAGCTGCCCTCATTTTTGCCATTTTTAAATTTCGTCTCAATGAAGAATAAAATATTTTGATAATAATTTTATGTCCCAAATTTTTAAAAAAATTATTCTTAAAATAAAAAATAAAAACAAGAGTTATAAAATTTTTATTTTTATCCTACTCGGAATTTTATTATTTACCGCAAGCTTCTGGCTATATAATCGTACTCAAAAACAACCAAATAAATTAGTCGCTGGAATTACCAGTGAAAAAACAACTCCAGCTCCCCAAAAAACTTCTTCAAAAGACTGGAAGCTAAAAATTAAAAAACTAAATATTACAGCACCAATTATTTTAAATGTTGATGGTGCCAATAAAGAAATTTATTTTCAAGCTCTACAAAATGGTGTTGCTCACATGAAAAATACTGCTTTGCCAGGAGAGGGCAACACTGTAATTTTTGGACATTCTAATTTTTATGAAAATGACCCCGGACTTTATAAAAAGGTATTTATGAATTTAGATCAACTAATTATTGGCGATGAAATAAAAATTATTGATAAAAACCAAGAAATAATTTATCAAGTTAATGAAACAAAAATTGTTGATCCCACAGAAACAAGTATTGTTCAACCGACTATTAATAAACAACTAACATTAATTACTTGCTGGCCCCCTGGAACTATTGACCAAAGATTAATTATTATCGCTGATTTGAAATAAAACCCGTCTCTGGCAAAATTGGCACAATAGGAATAATATTTTTCTCAATTCCAATAAAAAACCAAGGGCAATAGACATGTTTTAATTTTTTAAAAAATATACCTTTAGCACATCAAACATATATTCATATCCGATCCAATATCACCGAAACCATCTTTATTAATTTAAGTTTAAGCCCATAAAGCAATTACTTGAGAAAAGGATAAAAATATAAAAGCTACGAAGAACGCGAATGAAAGTAAAAAAGCAAAAAATTTAATTAAATTTTGTCTTTTCATTAAATCCACTATAACAAAAAAACAATTCTGTCAATATTTTTGGATAACTTTTTTTGAAAAATTAGTGTAAATATTCTTTCAGCTGATGATGCATTTTCATCTCGCGCAATTTTTCTAAAGCTTTGGCTTCAATTTGACGCACCCGCTCTCTGGTCACTCCAAATTCTCTACCCACTTCTTCGAGAGTATGGGTTTCTCCATCTTCTAGACCAAAACGCATCCGAAGAATTTTTTGTTCACGCGGAGTTAAAAACTTTAAAATATTTTTCACTTGTTCGCGCAATAATTGAGTAGCAGTAGAATCTTCTGGCGTCGCGGCTTGTTTATCTTCAATAAAATCACCTAATTTTGAATCTTCTTCTTCGCCAACTGGCGCTTCCAAAGAAACTGTTTCTTGCGTCATTTTCAAAATTTGTTCAATTTTACCTGGCTCTAAACCAATTTCCGCAGCAATTTCTTCAGGCAGTGGTTCACGACCTAATTCTTGGACCAACAAACGTTGCGCTTTATGTATTTTATTAATTGTTTCTACCATATGCACCGGAATACGAATAGTTCTAGCTTGATCCGCAATAGCCCGAGTAATCGCCTGCCTAATCCACCAAGTAGCATAAGTAGAAAATTTATAGCCGCGTTTCCAATCAAATTTTTCAACAGCACGCATCAAACCGATATTGCCTTCTTGAATTAAATCTAAAAATGACAACCCGCGACCAATATATTTTTTGGCAATTGAAACCACTAAACGCAAATTCGCTCGCGACAATTTTCTTTTTGCCACTTCATCGCCCCACGCTACTCGTTTAGCTAAAGCTTTTTCTTCCATTCCAACCAGAAGTGGCACCTTACCAATTTCACGCAAATACATTCTTACGGAGTCATCAATGTAATCCGAAATATCATCCAAACGGATTGAGGACAAATCTTCATCTTCTTTTCTCCCCACTTCCATAAAATGATCCAAAAGTCTTGCTGGCTGATCAAATTCAACATCAATACCTCGCTCTTGTAAGAGAAAAAACAAAAAATCACTTTCTTTCAAATTTTTCTCCGGATTAGGAATCAAATTTAAAAGTTCTCTAATGGTTACAAAACCGTCACGATCACCTTTGCTAAGTAACTCCACATAACGTGGAGGCACAGGCGTTAAATTCTCTTTGTGGAAACGAATTATTTCTGGATCAATAGCTATCATATTTTAATAAATTTCTAATTTCTAATTGACCTAATTTCTAAGCCCAGTAAGGAGTTATTTTAATTGGATGCAATTTATTTCTTTAAAATTATATCTTGCAATCTTTTTAATAATTTTTTAACTTTTTCTTGGTCACCAATTTTTTCTGCTTGTTTAATTTGACGACGAATATTTTCCAAACTGACAAATTTATCTTTTTGTTTCAAAAAATTAATCAAATCACGAATTTCTGCTTTTGCCAATTCTAAATCAGCGATTTCATAATCATTCTCCACCTCTAAAACAGCCAATGAAAAATCTGGACCAGCAGTTGTCACCAAAAATTTATCCTTATTCTGATGATCATTTTTATTATAGAAACCAATTACTTTTTTGTAAAGGGGATCGGATTGAAAAATTTCTTCAAAACTTTTAGAAAAATTTTTAAACAATTTGGGGAACACAAAACCTAAAGCTAAAACCCTTTCTTTAATTTTCGGCTCTTGCGGCTCTTTGGCAATATTAATTTCTGAAGATTTACTTTGATCTTGCGGATTTTTGACTAAAATTTTCTCCAAAGCTTCATAAAGATAAGTCTCAGCGATTTCTAATTTGTCAGCAATTTTTTTCAACCATTCACCTTTTAAAATTGGATCTGCTACTTTATTAACCCAAGGCAAAATTTTTTCAGCAATTATTTTTCTTTCTTCTGCTGTTTTACCTTTTTGAGCATATAAATCAAACAAATAATCTAAGAATTCTTTCTTATTTTTAAGTGCTTCTGTCCATTTTTTCGGATCAGCTTTAATGCATTCATCAACATCTTTGTAAGGTTTGGGGATTAAAACGATATAAACAAAAAAACCACGAGCAACTGCCAATTCCACGCCTCTTTCAGTAGCAGCACGACCAGCATCATCTTGGTCAAAAGCAAAATAGATACGATTTGTAAATCTTTTCAACAGATCCAATTGACTTTCTGTTAAAGCTGTACCGGAAGATGCAATCGTATTCTTAAAACCAGCCTGATAAGCAGAAATCACATCCATTTGTCCTTCAACTAAAACTACATGATTCTTATCCATAATTTCCCTTTTTGCCAAATTCAAACCATACAAAGTAAAACTTTTATTGAAAATGGGGGAATCACTTGAATTTAAATATTTTGCCATATCACCAGTATCAAATTCCGGCATAATTCGGCCAGTGAAACCAACTGGAGCACCTGTTTGATTAAAAATAGGAAAAATTACGCGACCGCGGAATCTATCAAAAATAGGTAATTGATTGGCGATTTTTTGATCTTTTTCAATCACTAAACCAGATTTAATCAAAAGAGGCAAAGGAATGCCTTTTTTAATTAAAAATTTTGATAACGCATCTTTTTGATTAACACTATAGCCCAAATAAAATTCTTCAATTGTTTCATCTTTTATGCCTCTTTCAATTAAATAATTTTTAGCTTTTTTGCCTGGATCTGTTTTTAATAAAACGTGATGGAAAAAACGCATTGCCAACTCATTTAGCTCATAAAGCTTTTTCTTTTCACTATAAGCTTCTTGGTTAGTATGTTCCAATTTAACTCCTGCTCGATCTGCCAATAATTTCAAAGTGTCATAAAATTCCAA
>JAQVDI010000030.1 GCA_028698375.1 Patescibacteria group bacterium
AATAATAATTTTGGATTTTGAATTTTGCATTTTGAACTTGAGTGAAGCGAATATATGCCTGGCAGGGCTCGAACCTGCAACCTCCAGCTCCGCAAGCTGACGCTCTAGCCAATTGAGCTACAGGCACTTAAGATATTTAAATACTTCTTATCTCTCCGTCTTCTATTATTTTTGCAATAAAATCTTTTCTTTTCCACTTTTTTAATTTTAATTCCATCTTATGGGCGATAATCATATTTTCAAATTCTTGCTTAAAAACTAATTTATAAGGTTTCTTATGTTTGGTAGCTTTGACTGAACCGGAATTATGTTGTTTAAATCTATTAATTAAATCAGAAGTACTACCAATATAATATGTATTATTTTTTAAGCTTTGTAAAATATATAAAGTACCTTTCATATTATAAGCCAATTTGCTCCGACGATTTGCTTGGCAAATGTCGGAGTTCCGACCGTAGCGTCGGAAAGCTACAGGCACATATAAAATTAATTATGCCTAAATTAATCTCTTTAATCAAGACAAAAAAGATATTGTTCGACTTTATGGAGAACTTACATTAATGTGACTTCTCAACTTTAATTTATACTAAGCGTAGTCGAAGTGCTCAAACAATAATTTATTTAAATCCCCAAATACGAGTCCAAATGAAAAGGATTAAAAATATTGATCTTTTTTTGCCGAGGCAATCGATCACTTAAAAATTGTTCTATTTTATCTTTTTGTAAATCATGAGGTAGCTCAATAATGAACTCTGGCATGTTGCGCGAAACTGTCTGAAATAAAACATGATCCTTGCCTTTAATTTTGATAAAAGAAAAAAACAAAAAATCAGAAAAAGCAAAATCCACCGAACCATATTTGACACCCTTAGCACTTAAAACTATTTCTTTTTCAATTGGCACTTGATAATAAAAACGTAAATATAAAATTCCTAATGCCGCCACTGCTAAAGCTCCTAAATAATTTTGAAAAATCCAAACAAAACCAATCACCACAATCAAAATCCCCAAACCCCAAACCAAAATGCCAGAAAAATCTTTTTGGCTTTTTAATTTTATTTGCCAATTAATTTCTTTTTTCATTAAAAACATTATAACACGAAAATGGAAATTAAGAATGATTAATTTAAAATGGTGAATAAATAACGAATGTTTGAATGTCTAAAATTCGTAAATTAGAGTATCCAAAATTTATTCATAATTCGTCATTCGTAATTTAAAAATTGAGTACTACTTTTTCTTCCGCTTGACCCCACGATCCAGTTTTCTATTAATAAGTGCAATATATTTTACAGTTTCTGTGACATCGCTTTCTACGGCCGTAATTTTAGAATAAAGACGAAAAATAAAATAAAACATAATCATAAACGCCACAAAGAAAACCGCATCAGTTCCTCGAGCCACACCAATACTTTGCGCCACTTGATCGGCCAAAGTGGGATGAATAGTAAAAACAATTACTGAACCCCAAACTAAAATCCAAATTAAAAAATTAGTTGCATCAATCTTTTTTTGGCTTAGACCCAACAAAAGACGGACAATAAACAAAACAGCAAAAGTAATTATAAAAATTTTGAAAATCATATATATTTAATTTTTATCATTCGACCTTGTGGAGAATTTTCCTTAATGTAACTTCTCAACTTTGCTCGAAGAATATTTAATTTAAAATTTATTTAACAAGATTTTATTTAAATTTAATGGCCAATAATCTAGCTAAAGTTTTTAAACCATTTTTAAAATTTTGCCCCTTACTTAAAGAATAAGTAGTATAAACCACTTTAATCGGAATTTCTGTAAATTTCAAGTTAAGACGTTTAATTTCCCCTACCATTTCTGAACAAATTTCCCAACGACTACTTTTTAAATCCATTTTTTTTAAAGCTTTAGCCCTAATAGCACGAAATCCAGATTGCGAATCAGTCACATTAATACCCAGAAGCAAACGTGTTGTCAAATTACCTGTAATATTAGCGATTTGTCTAGTTTTGGGCATTTTATGTTTTTCCCCCAAAAGCCGTGATCCTAAAACAATATCCAATTTTTTTTTGACAATTGGTTCAACTAATTTCTTAATATCACTAACTCGATGTTGTAAATCCGCATCCATCATCACTACAATTTTAGCCCCAAGATTTATAGCTTCGCTAAAGCCAGTGCGTAAAGCACCACCAGCACCACGATTAATCGGCAATTGCAAAGCTACTGCCCCGCAATTTTGCGCCACTTCAAAAGTTTGGTCATGCGACCCATCATCAACAACAATTACATTTTTATAACCAGCATAAACTAATTTTTTAATTAATTTGCCAACTGTTTTCGCCTCATTATACGCTGGCACTACAATGGCAATTTCACTCTTTTTCATAATCTTATAATAAACAGAAAACAAATCTTTTAGCAAGAATAAATTAAAAAATTATTCAATAACCCCTCAACAATAATTAACACTCTTGCTTTTTTACAAAAAATATGTTATTAACATAATAACCTCCAGAGGGGAAAATCTTTGAGAAAGGAAGAGTTGAAATGAACGCGAACTGCATCATAGTTTTCCCTGATTATCTAGGGAAGGCTTGCGGGGGAGACTTCGCGAAAAGTCTCCTCAAAATGTACCCAGGAATAGAAGTTGTTGCCATGGTCAACGGCGGCACCAAGTATGAGATGCAGGAGGCGGCACAAACCGCCCTCCCAGGCATTATTCCATTTATCACATTAAGCAAGGGAGTCGTCGCCTCTTTGCTTAAAAGCTATGAGCACATCATAGCTAACTATCCGGATGATCAATCGGTAGTTCGGCTGGACACAGCTGAGCACCCGATTGAGTACGTCGCCGCTCTGGCGGCAAAAGCCGAAGAGATCGGCGGGATGACCATCGGCGACCTTGACTTCGCCGCGGGTGGACTCGTCCCTGGATCACTCGACGAGGCGATCCACCTGATTGTATTCCCCGAGATGTACAATTACTTCTCGGGTGGGCACTTCAGTATCTCCTGTGCCCACGGTTTTCAAGCCTACGGCGGTAAGGTTTTCGAGACTATCGTCAATGGCGCATGGAAAATTGTCCAGGAGGCCGAACGCAAACTCGGCACCTTCCCCCAGTGGGGACTGGATGGTGCCATGGCCTTATCCGCAGCCATGCAAAACATTCCGGTAGAAGTCATACCGGTACCGGCGATGTCCAAGAGGAATCGCCCCACACCCAAGGTCTTCCAGCAATGGGAGGCCAACTACAACATATGCCTGGCGGCGGAAAAAGTGTTTAACGACACCTAAACCACGCCAGCTGCACATCAGCGCGAGGATTCAAAACTCCTCGCGCTTTTATTTTTAAAAAATTATTCATTTAATCTATTATAAAAAACTTGACTGATAAGAATAAAAAACCTATAATTAACACACTAAAATTAATTAATACAATAAAATGCCTCAAAACAATCCATTAGAAAAAATTAATCTTTCAATTTCGCCTAAAGAACCCCTTGACCAAAAAGAAAAAGAAAAAATTCAAAAGGAACTTGAAAAAAAAGTTGGCAAAAACTTAGAAATTAATTGGGGCGAAGTTACTCCTGGCAAACCCAGAAAAAAAATTGGTATTGTCGGCCACGGCTATGTAGGCCAAGGAATGGAAAAATTATTTAAAGATCACTACGATATAAGAATCTATGACCCTGGCTATCCAGACTCCAATACTAAAGAGGAAATAAATCAATGCGATTTAGCTATAATTTGTGTCCCCACACCAATGAAAGATGATCGTTCTTGCGACATTTCAATTGTTGAAGATTCAATTAAATGGCTGGAGACACCAGTAATTTGGATTAGGTCTACAGTTGAGCCGGGGACTGTGGAAAATTTAAAGAAAAAATACAATAAACGAATTGTTTTCTCACCTGAATATCTAGGACAAAGTGCCTATTGGACTCCCTATTCTTTCCACACTGACGAAAAAGAAATGCCTTATATTATTTTTGGCGGTGATAAAAAAGACACCCAATATGTAATTAAATTTGTGGCGCCAATTTTAGGACCAACTAAACAATATCCACAAACCGATGCCACTACAGCAGAAGTAGTAAAATATATGGAAAATACTTTTTTTGCCCTTAAAGTAACTTTTGTTAATGAAATGTTTGATATTTGTAAAGCGATGGGGCTAGACTTTTACGAAGTACGAGATCTTTGGACTATGGATCCAAGACTTAATCCTATGCACACAATGGTTTTTGAAGACAATCGCGGTTATGGCGGAAAATGTTTTCCTAAAGATGTTAACGGAATTGTCCAAGCATCGGTTAAAGCCGGCTATAAACCAGAACTCTTAATGAAAATGGTCGAAGTTAATGACAAATTCCGCAAATCGAATCCTCCGGAAAACAAAAATTAATTATTTTAATTTAATTGATAAAAAAAGAGTTCTATCTTATAATATTTTAGTTATGAAACTTTCCACCAAAAAACATTGGGAAAATAATTGGTCTCAAATAAGATTACCCGCAAAATCTATAAAATGTTATTCAAATAAACTTGCCTATAAAAAAATTGTTAAAATTTTTAAAAAATATAATTTTAGACCTAAAACTTTTTTAGAGATAGGTGGTTGCCCAGGCCGTTGGGCTGATTTTTTTAACACAAATTTTCAATCAATTTGCGATGTTATTGATTATGAAAAAAAAGGTTGCGCCCTAACTAAAAAAAACTTTAAACTTTTGAAAATTAAAGGTAAAATCTATAACCAAGACATTTTTAATAATACTCTGTCTAAAGAATATTATGATGTAGTCTTATCTGCTGGATTAGTGGAACATTTTGATCATTTAGAACCAATTTTTGACAAACATTGGGAGTTATTAAAAAAAGGCGGATTTTTAATAATTTCTGTACCCAATATAAAAAAATCTAAATTTTATGATTATTTTGCCAAAAAACATAAAGAAAGCTATCGGGGCTATCGAGCAGTTACTAAAAAAGAATTAATAAAAATTGCCAAAAGAAAAAAATTAAAAATAATTTTTTGTGATTACTTGGGGGTAATAAATTTAGGTGTGGTTAAAAGAACAATTTTAAAAAATAACTTTTTTAAAAAAATAGGAAAATTTTTTGACTATTTATTTTTTGGTCTAGAAAGAATAATTACCTTTAGCCACATTAAAAAAGAAACAAAGATGTTTTCACCAAATATCTACTTAATTGCTAAAAAATAATGGATAAAATTAAATACCTAATTTCTAAACTATATAAATTTGTTTTTAAACAATCTATTTCTGGTGAAGCAAAATTATTTCTTAAAAATTTAGGCATAATTTCTATTGGTTATATTACTTCTTTAATTTTTGCTTTTTTGTTCCAAATTTTAGCTGGTAGATTTTTAGGCCCAGCAGAATATGGTCATTTTAGTTTGGTCAATTCTGTAGCCATGTTTTTATATATTCCTATGCTTATGGGAATTTCCACAGCTTTGATCAAATACAATGCCAAAGCCAAACAGCCAAAAGAAAAATCACAAAATATTTCTTCGGCCTATAATATATTTTTTATTTTATCAATAACTATTTTAATAATTTTAATTTTGTTAAGCCCCTATTTAACAAAACTATTATCCGTATCTTTAGAAATTTTTTATCTCTCAATTGCTTTCGCTTATTTTTATGCTTTGGATACTTTAAGCAAAGCAACTTTAAGAAGCTTACATCAGGTTAAAAATCTTTCTTTCATCTACTCTTCTTTTGGCGTTATTGTTTTATTTATTTTTCTAATTTTTTTCTGGACAGGAAAATTAGATTATAAAAGTGCGGTTTATGCCACCTTTTGCGCTTATACTTTCGCTATAATTTTTAGTTTTTTTAAAATTTTTCCCTATCTAAAATTTAAAATCAACATAGATATCACCAAAAAATTACTTATCTACGGTACAATTGGGTTAATGGGGGCAATTGCTTCTAGCTTTTTAGCCAATACCACAAAAATTTTAATTAATAAGTTTCTCGCTGAAGATTTATTGGGAATTTATAACGCCTATCATGCTTCTTCAATTAACTTAGTCTATTTAGCCAATACGATGCTGATGACTGTTTTTTTCCCAACTGTTGCCAAACTGGATTCTCCAAAATTAATCATAGAAAAAATAAAAAAAATTACTCCCTATGTTTACATTTTTGTTAGTTTGGGTGTTTTTATAGCCCAAACAATTATTATTTTTCTTTATGGCAATAAATACCCCTATGACTTTAAGCTAGTTATTCTTTTTGCTATCACCAGCGCTTTAATTCTAGAATATGGACTTTATGTCTGGACTTTTGCCGCTGAAGGGTTAAAAGGTTTAAAAATGGCAAATTTAATTTCTGTAGTTATCGCTATTATAAATTTAAGTTTAAGTTTTTATTTAATACCCCACTATCATCTTTATGGGGCCATACTCGCGACCTTGTTTTCTTATTTAGTTGGGGTTATTATTTGCTTACAAACTAGAAATAAATTTTTAATTAATTAATATGTTTAAAAAAGCAATCTGGCATTTCTTGATTTCCCTTCATGACGAAAATTTCACAAAAGAATATCGGGAAGTGGTTCTTTTAAAAAATAAACAACAATTAAAAAACCTAGAAGATGAAAAATTAAAATCTTTACTTTTACATGCTTATAAAGAAACAAACTATTACAAAAAAATTTTTGATCAAATCAACATTATTAAAAATAATAAAGTTGATTTAAATAAATTTCAAAAAATTCCCATACTCACAAAAGAAATTATAAGAAAAAATCAAAATGATTTAAAAAGAAATAATTTTGATAAACATTGGTCATTTGAAAATTCTTCTGGTGGCTCTACTGGAGAACCATTGAAAATTTGGCAAGACAAAAATTATAAAAAATGGCACAATGCCGCACGAATTTATTATTTTAAGAAATTACTGCATATTGATGAAGAAAGAGCTAAAAAAATATTACTCTGGGGTTCGGAAAGAGATTTATTAAAAGGTGATATTGGACTTGAGAAGAAAATTACTAATTTTTTTCTTAATACCACTATTTTGAATACCTTTAAGGTTTCCAAAGAAAAAATGAAAGAATATTTAGATATTATTAACAAACAAAAACCAAATTTTATTCGTGGCTATGCAGGATCTTTATATGAATTGGCCAACTTTGTCCAAAAAAATAAT
>JAQVDI010000002.1 GCA_028698375.1 Patescibacteria group bacterium
TGGAGTTAACTTTAATCCATTTTTTATCTCCAATTGAAAAGGTTTGACCATCGCGAACATAGCTGCTTGTTTCGTTGTTGCTAATGTAGATATAAATAGTTTCATTATCTATACTGCCTATTGTTGATCCGTTGACTATGTCTTTTTCCCAGTTTTTTGTGGAACCAAGATTATTTTTTGTCGTTTGACACAACTCTTTTGCCTTTTCAGCATAAGTAGCAGCAATAGCTGTGTTTGGGAAAAAACCACTAATTAGAAATAACAGGCCCAAAAACAATAAGCCCAAAAATATTCGGTTTTTAAAATTTAAAATTTTAATTTTATTATTATTCTTCATTTTGATCCTTTTTATTATAACTATCAAAAAGATTTTCGGGATTTGTTTTTGTGATATTGCAGTTAAGATCAAATTCTATATATTGCACCCTGCCTGTGCATTCATGAACTGTGCTACCATTAACGTAAATGGCAGCGCCAGTCTTTTCATAATTAGTGCTTAAACATTTTCCTTTGTTCCATTCTTCAATTTTTCCAGCGGTTTGCTTTTCGGTTTTTTCTTTATTACATAATTTTGTGGCCTCGGTTCTTAAATCTATACTGGTATTGGTGGTGATTATATTTTGATTTGGATTTCCTCCTGAATTAATCACAAAAGCTAGCCAAAACATAAAAAACATTACTGGGCCGATGAAAAGCCATTTAGGAAACCACTCCCACCATTTTTTAGCTAATCCTGATAAATAGGGAATTTCTACAGGGAAAGAATTTAATAAAAATGCTAATGGCGCAGCTGAAATTAAAACCACAACGATTAAAGCCCTGGCCCATAAAATACCAGCAATTGCCAAGACCATAAGAGCTGGAAGAAAAAATAAAATTAAACCTAAAATTATTCCTGCAAAACCAACGCCAGCCACTGCTAGAGGAATGCCAATGGCTAAACTGCCGCCAGCGAGTGTCCACATCCAGCTATAAAGATCAGCCAAATTGCCAAAAAAAGTTTCCGGATTTTTGATAAAAAGATCGGTTAGGTGCTGGACAGCATCAACCAAAAAAATGCAAATAGAATAACTTAAATTAGCTAAAATAACGCCAACAATTAGCCCGGGAATGGCTTTTTTCGCTTGGTACTCATCATATTTAATATGGAAAACATTAGCTAAGGCGAAAATAATAAAACCAATCAGGACAAAGATATCAACAAGTCCTGCCATTGCTTTCCAAATCGTTTGAAACGCCGGCCGATTTTTTATAAAATCCACAAGGCGAGTTTTGGTTATACTCGTTCCTATAGTTGTGGTGGCATTAGGATCGGTCGGCGTGGTGTTGGATGACGAGCTATAGGTGCCATAAATATCAAATCCTGGGCTACCCTTAGCTTGGGTGCAATCCATATTAACTTCTATCCACTTGTCACTTGATGAAACATTACAAGTGTTTTGATTGTCAACATCTTCACGCGGAGAATGAGCGATGTCGATATAAATTTCCGTACCAGTTAGTGTGTTAAGACAAGGACCTTTGGCCCATGCGATAGCATTAGTTTTTTCTTTTTCGGCTTTACAAAGATCTTTAGCGGCGTCAGCGTAAGTAGCGGCGTTGGCTGTATTTGGCCATAAATTAAAAATTAAAAACAATAAGCCAAAAAATAAAAGACTCCCAAAAACTTGGAACTTGGAACTTGGAACTTGGAACTGATTTCTATTTTTCATTTTGGTTATTGGTTATTTTCTTGTCCCGTAGTGAAACAGAGTTTGTTATAGTGGTGCGCTGGAGACTAAGCTCCACACCCCAATCATCATTGATTTCATTAAATTGGTGATAATTGACTGAAACTCTTTGAAAAGTTCTGAGAATAAAGTATTTTCTTTTTCTGTGGCTGTGGTTACCAAATCATTTATATTTATTCCTGTGGACTTAGCCCAAGTTTGCACATTTTGAATATTGTCTAATATTTTTTTCTGTTCCGGATCATTCGCATCTAGTTTGCTGCCAATACAACCAAGATAGTTGTTAATATAAGATTCAATATAATATTGAACGACAAGAGATTTAAGCATATTGTGGGCAGCGGCCTTAGTTTTCATTTTGTCCATTACTTTTTGTAAAATTGAGGCTTCTATAACTGCACTTATTCCCCCTACCGGTCCGCCGATAATAGCACTCAAAATAGATGAAGTTTTACCATAATCTTTTGTAAATTGATTGTTTAATTCTCGAACATCAATGGCATTTTGTAGTTGATTTTCTAATGTGACAGTAGTACTTCTGGCAGTATCATAATAATTTTCTGGGTTTGCATTTTTAACAAGTGTGGCATATAGTGATCCGTCGTCTTCATTAATGAATTGTTGAAGAGCTTCTTGATAGTTATTTGTTCCATAAGCCGTCTCAAATAAATCTATTCCCTTTGCTTTTAATTTTTGGTTAAGATCTAAAATACTTTGTGGCCATTGATTCAAGGTCGAGATTGGTTTTGGTTTTTGATCAGAGCACTGGTTAATTATATCTTGTATTTTTTGGTTCGAACTGATAGGAGTTTGAATTTCAAGAGTAAAAACTTTAGCGCTGGCATCAATAACAATCGTGTTTATTAAATTTAAATTATCCATTGTTACAGAACGAAATATAGTATTTTGATTTTGTTCAATCCAATTTGGATCAATTTTTTTGAAATAATAATTTATTTCACCATTTTTTAAAGTAAAAGATGCTCCTCGACTTGAATTTAATTTTATTAAAATGCCTCTTATTTGAATAACAGATTGCCCTGTTGTTGTACCAGTTTGAAAAATATCAGAAGTTAAAAGATATAATGGTTCAGTCCCATATTGATAATTATTTAGGCGTTTCATTATATAAATTAAATGATTTTCTGCTCCTATTTTTCCAGACATCTCATCAAAACGTTGGAAATTAATAATCTTGCCATTTTGACTAAATCGGATATTGGTTGATGATGGAGCGCTCCAATTATTAGTGTCTGCGCTAACCTTAAAGTATTTATTTAAAATAAAGGCGGCGAGGCCGGCGAAAATAATCAGGCCGATGATGATATAAATAATAATTTGGCGGCGTTTCATAAATCGCAATAGTTAAATAATTTTTGGTAAGTGTTTAATTTTTGGGTTGTATCTGGATCAATATTTTTTGCTTCTTTTATCAACCCGCAGCCGAGTGTTTTTTCTCGAAATTTAAGCCATTCTAAGCCTAAGCGCGCTTTAATAAAAATTTTGTTTTGGCTGTTTGTTATTTGATTAATTAAAGAATTAAGCTCTGTGTTTGAGCTCTTTTCTATTATAGCAAAGTTTCCTTCGCTAAGCAGAATAAGAGCATAGTAAGTCTCATATTTTAGCCCCCTATTTTTAATGTCGCTTAGTAGTTCTTTAGCTTCGTCTACCTGATTGTCGTTAAGGGCAAGTCGAGCTTTTAAAAAAATAATTTCTGGGTCATTGGGGTTTAAAATTTCCAATTTTTCCATATATTTACTTACTTCTAAAAATTTGTCTTGATTAATGAGAGAGTTGATTAAGTAAATGTAAAATTGCTTGTTTTTTTGATCTCTTTTAAGGGCAGAAACAAAATATTTTTGGGCTATTTCGTAATTTTCAAATTCATAAGATAGTTTTCCTAGTTCAAAATATGGGGCAGCAGAAGTAGGTGTTATTATCTTTGCTTTATAAAGAAGCAAGGCTTTTTGTTGTTGATCGTTTGCGTTTTGGGCTTGATCAATTAAATAAGCTGCATAATCTTGACGCACTGATTTTAATAAAAACCAGGCTAAAATAAAAAAAAGAATAATAATTAAAATAGTAATTAAAAAAGTGCGCCAGCGATTTCTTTTAGGCTTTTCCTGCGTTTCTAAAATTTTGCCCTTTCCCTCCTTTTGCATTAGCTATATTGTATTATACTTTTGAAACAATTTAAACTATTTAAACTTTGCTATAATAAAATTATGAAAGCAAAAAGATTTGAAGATTTATTTATCTGGCAACGTGCTCGAGAACTTAATAAAATGATTTACAGAATTACTAATTATCATAATTTTTCAGATGAGAGCTTGAAAGATCAAATTAGGCGAGCGGCAGTTTCTGTGATGTCCAATATCGCTGAAGGTTTTGAGCGTGGGGGCAAGGATGAAATGATTCATTTTTTGTATATTGCTAAGGCTTCTTGCGGTGAAGTCCGAGCGCAACTTTATATAGTTTTAGATCAAGGATATGTTAATCAGAAAGAATTTTTAGAAATAAAGAAAATGGCACAGATAATTTCCGCTTCAATTTATAAATTTATCGAAAGTTTAAAGAGTTCAACGTTTAAGGGTTTAAAATTTAAACAAGAGAAACGAAATGATATTGATGAATTTTCTAGCACCCTATTTAAAAAAGAAAAATTAAACTCTTATACTTTTTGGTTGCAGAGAAGAAACGAGAACGCTACTTGCTCGCAATTTTTGAATGGCGAGGGTTATTTCTTGAAAAAAAAGTCTTTTTAGCCTATTCTTAGACCAAATGGCAAAAGAATTTTCTAAACACTTTGATAAAAATCAAGAAAAAGAAATTTATCAGTCTTGGGAGCAAGCCGGTTTTTTTAATCCAGATAATTTACCTGATCAAGATAAAAGAAAAAGTAGTTTTGTGATGATGCTGCCACCACCGAACATTACTGGTTCTTTACATATGGGGCATGCTCTAAATGCTACTTGTCAGGATATTTTGGTTCGCCACAAACGAATGGATGGCTATTTGGCTTTATGGGTTCCAGGTATGGATCATGCCGGAATCGCCACCCAAAATGTAGTTGAGAAAAAGTTAGCCAAAGAGGGTAAAAATCGTCATGATTTGGGTCGAGAAAAATTTGTGAAAGAAATCTGGGAATGGAAGGAAGAATACGGTCAAATTATTCCGAATCAATTAAAAACCTTGGGTGCAAGCTGCGATTGGACGCGCCAAAGTTTTACTATGGATGAAAATTATCAAAAAGCGGTTAGTAATGCATTTTTGGCCTATCAAAAAGAAGGCTTTATCTACCAGGGCGAACGACTTATTAATTGGTGCCCGCGTTGTCAAACCGCACTTTCTGATATTGAGCTGGAGCATCAAGAAGAAGATAGCTTTTTGTGGCACATAAAATATCAAGCCAAAAGCCAAAAGTCAAAATTCAAAAATAATGAATCAGGATATATAATTGTGGCGACTACTCGGCCGGAAACTATGCTTGGTGATACAGCCGTAGCAGTTAATCCGCGAGACAAAAGATACAAAGATTTAATTGGTAAAACTGTTGTGTTGCCACTCGTTAATCGAGAAATTCCGATTGTGGCAGATGAAGCGGTTGACATGGAATTTGGCACGGGCGCAGTCAAAATCACCCCAGCCCATGATCCGCTTGACTTTGAAATTGGTCAAAGGCAGAAGTTAGACACTATAAAGGTTATTAATGAGTTTGGAAAAATTATTGCGCCAAAAGTTTATGCTGGTTTAAAAATTGATGAAGCCCGGGAAAAAATTGTGAAAGATTTGGATCAGCTTGGGTTATTGGTTAAAAAAGAATCTCACAAACATAATGTGGCGCTTTGTTATCGTTGTAATTCTAAGGCTGAAAGTTTGATCTCCAAGCAGTGGTTTGTAAAAATGAAACCTTTAGCAGAAAAAGCCATTGAGGCAGTGGAAAAAGGCGAAATTCAGTTTGCGCCAGTTCGTTTTAAGAAGATTTTTTTAGATTGGATGCATAATGTAAAAGATTGGTGTATTTCTCGTCAAATTTGGTGGGGGCACCAACTTCCTGTTTTTGTAAAACAAGAAAAAGTTAAAAGTCAAAATTCAAAAATCAAAATTAAGGAATCTTTTTATTATGGTGATAACCCGCCCAAAGGCTATATTCA
This sequence comes from Patescibacteria group bacterium, assembly GCA_028698375.1. GTDB lineage: Bacteria > Patescibacteriota > UBA1384 > JAGGWG01 > JAGGWG01 > JAQVDI01. Next base: position 5,885 of record JAQVDI010000002.1, read on the forward strand.
AAGCACAGATGTATTGGATACTTGGTTCTCGAGCGCCCTTTGGCCGTTTGCTGCTCTTGGTTGGACTGGTGACAAAAATCAAGATAAAAAAAATAAAGATTTAGTTAATTTTTATCCCACTACCAGCCTTTTTACAGCTAAAGATATACTTTATTTATGGGTGGCGAGAATGATCTTTTCCGGCTATTTTTTTATGGACAAAAAACCGTTTTCTAAAGTTTATATCCATCCTACTGTTTTGAATAAAGAGGGCAAGAGAATGAGTAAATCTTTAGGCACTGGAGTTGACCCGATGGATTTATGGGAAAAATATGGTGCTGATGCTACTCGTTTCGGTCTGGCTCTTAAAAGCGGTTTAAGGCAACAAGTAAAATTTAGCGAAGAAGATTATGTCGCTGGTCGCAATTTTGTAACTAAAATTTGGAATGCCACTCGCTTTATTGATATGAATTTAAATGGTAAGGTAAAACTTTTAAGTGTCGGTGAAATCAAAAAGTTAAAATTGGATAAGGATCAAAAAGAAACTTTGTCATTACTTTTCGCGACCGCTAATAATGTCAAAAATAATATTAATACTTATCGTTTTGATTTGGCGATTAATGAATTATATGAATTTTTCTGGCATCATTTTTGTGATAAAACAATTGAAGAAAATAAAGGAAAAATGAAAACCGGTGATATTATTACTTTGCAATTTTTGACTTTTGTTCTGACTAATTCTTTGAAAATGTTACATCCGTTTATGCCATTTGTGACTGAAGCAGCATTTAAGGAATTGACTATTAAAATTGATGGTGAAACCCAGCCCTTGATTATTTCATCTTGGCCAAAATTTTAATTGATTTTTTATAAGTTACTGCTGGATGAAGTTTCGAGTTTGTCCCAAGCAGTAATATTTTTAGGCAGACCCATGTAGCTAGCTATGGCAATCATTGCGGCATTGTCGGTGGCATATTTTAATTCAGGAATAAAAATTTTATTCTTTGGCATAATCACGGATAATTCAGTAATCAATTTTTCTCTTAAAAGTTGATTGGCAGCAACACCACCGCCCAGAATAAAGGTTTTGGGATGATATTTCGTCGTCGCGGAAAATGATTTTTTGACCAAAGAATCAACAATAGCAGTTTGTGCAGCAAAAGCGATTTGTGATTTTACCATGTTGGATAGTCTCATGGATTCCTCTGGGAGTGAGGATTTAACGGGGCGAATTTTTTTGTCCATTTTATAACTGCTGGCTGGCTGAGCTTCTTCGCTTTGCTCAGGATGACAATTTGAAGTTATCTTTTCCACAGTTTGACGGACTTGGGTTTTTAGACCAGAAAAAGAAAAATCAAAATCATTACTTTTAAGCATTGGCGTAGTAAATTTAAATGGTGAGTTTTTAATTTTAGCTGCAGCTTGGCTAATGGCTGGTCCTCCAGGGTAGCTCAAGTTTAATAACCGTGCTACTTTGTCAAATGCTTCACCGGCTGCATCGTCGCGAGTTCCCCCAATAATTTTAAATTTATTTTTTGCAGTTGCCAAAATTAAAGCAGTGTGACCTCCACTTACAATTAATCCCAAAGCGGGAAATTCTATTTTATTCAAGGGTAATTTGACAAAAGAAGAATAAAAATGTCCCATAATATGATCAACTGCTAAAATTGGTTTGTTGTATAAAAAGGAAAGCATTCGACTAAAATTATTTCCTACTAAAAGTGATCCTAAAAGTCCAGGACTTGAGGTGGTGGCAATATAATCAACATTTCCAAGTCCAATTTTCTGATCTACTTGAATTAAAAAATGGGGTAAAATTTCTGAATGAATGCGAGAGGCGATTTCTGGTACGATGCCAGCAGTTTTTGCGTGGATATCAACTTGTGACGATAGGACGCTAAACAGGATTTTTGGTTTATTTAGGTTTGGTTCTGTTCCGAGAGGGGCAAACTCCAAAACCGCGATTCCAGTTTCATCGCAACTTGTTTCAATGGCGAGAATTTTCATAAGTTGAGTTTATCTTATACCTTATGCTTTTTCAATTAGTTGTGCGTTTGTTCATTCTGGGATTGTTTGATAAGAGTCCGGGATGATGAGTTGAGATGAATAATAAAATGAGAGAGAAAAGTTGAATTAAACCTAATTTTGGCTTAAGCTAAAGCCAATGAAAGTAATTGAAATTGGTCCAGAATTAGAAGAGAGTTGGGATCAAATTGCCAATGATGAAAAGTATGGTTCTTTTATGCAGTCAATTGTTTGGGGGGAATTTAAAAAAAGTTTGGGCCAAAAAATTTGGAATTTAGCAGTGATTAATGACACAGAAAATAAAATACTCGCTATTTGTCAGGTGGTACGTGAAGAATTAATCGGTTTTGGTAATTTTTTATATGTCCCCTATGGGCCGATTTTTAAAACTAAAAAAATAGCTTCTTGTTTACAGATATTGAAAATAAAATTGAAACAATTGGCACGAAAAGAACAATCGATCTTCATTCGGCTTGAACCAAAAATTGTTTTGTCTGATAAATCTTTAAAATTTTTTAATACTTATCGACAGATTCAACATACTTTAAAAATGAATTTGGATTTAAGCGAAGAAGAATTGTTGGCTAGTTTTAAACAAAAGACTAGATATAATTTACGATTAGCGCAAAAAAAGGGAATAGAAATTGTGCTTGGTGGCGAAAAAGATTTGTCGGAATTTATTCAAATTTTGAAAACAGTGGGTAGACGAGGTGCTTTTTTCCTCCCTGAAAACAAATATTTTTATACTATGATTTCTAGTTTGAGCAAAAGAAATATGGTTGATTTGATTTTGGCTAAATACCGTAAAAAAATTATTGGTGGTTTTATTAATATTTATTTCAAAGATGAGGCGACTTATTTATTCGGTGCTTCTTTAGATCAATATCGTCACTTAATGGTTAATTATTGTCTGATGTGGGAAACTATCAAGCGAGCCAAAACACATGGTTGTAGGCGTTTAGATTTTCGCGGGGCTAGTCCAAATGAAGCAGATGCTACCCACCCTTGGTATGGTTTTACTCGTTTTAAACGTGGTTTTGCTCCCAACTCCCCAGTCGAATCTTATCCGGGAAGTTATTTTATTGTTGCTAAAACTTTTAAATTTTATTTATACTATTTATGGAAGTTAATTAGGCGTCGTTCATTATGAAAATTTTATCATCTGTGAAATTAGTTTATTGGAATCTAAAAGCTTATGCAGCTAATGTTCTTAATGGTTTTCCAGGACAAAAAATTAAAGCTGTTGGTGTTACTGGCACAAATGGAAAAACCACTACTTGTTATTTTGTTGACTCTATTTTGAATGCTGCTAGTTTTAAAACAGCTCGCATGACTACTGTTGATTATACTTTGGGTGGTGCCCCTCGTCCTAATCCGGTGCATCTAACTAGTTTTGGGCCATTTGATTTACAGAAATTTTTAAGGCAAGTTAAACAAAAAAAATTAGATTGGACAGTTTTGGAATTATCTTCTCATGGTCTAGCTCAAAATAGAGTTTTAGGTGTTAAACTGCAGGCAGCGATTATAACTTATATCAGTCGGGAGCATTTGGATTTTCATGGTAGCGTTGAAGAATATTTTCGTGCCAAAATGAAAATTATGAATTTGGTGGATAAAAACGGTTTTGTGGTTTTAAATCGAGATGACAAAAATTTCGAAGTAATGAAAAAATATGCACACAATCAAGTTATTTCTTTTGGGATTTTGAGAGGTGATATTACAGCGCAGAATACTAAATATTTAGCACGTGGTTCTCAGTTTCTGCTTAAAACTCCCAAGGGAAGTTTGCGAGTTAATTTAAAAATGCCCGGTCGTTTTAATGTTTATAATGCTTTGGCTGCTGCGGCTGTGGGTTATGGGCTAGGGATTGAGTTGGAAAAAATTAGAGAAGGTTTAGAAAATATGAATTATGTCCCAGGCAGAATGGAGGAGATTAAATCTCCAAGACACAATTTTAGAGTTTTGGTTGATTATGTACACACACCTGATGCCTTGGCTTTAGTCTTGGAAGAATTACGTCAATTGACAAAAAATAAGCTTATTATAGTTTTTGGTATGCCTGGTCTTCGCGATCCTTCTAATCGCCCCCTGATGGGCGCAACTGCAGATCGAAGTGCTGATATTGTGATTTTGACAGACGAAAATCCCAGAACAGAAGATCCATTAGATATTATTAATCAAATTGGTCAAGGTGTAAAACGAAAAATTATTAATAAAAATTTTTTTAAAATTGTTGACAGAAAAGCAGCTATTCAAAAAGCTTTGTCTTTAGCCGAGCCCGGAGATTTAGTATTAGTTGCTGGTAAAGGACCGGAAAATTATATGGAGCTGAAAGATCAAACTATTGAGTGGGATGATCGTTTAGTGACTAAAAAATTACTTAAGGAAATCAAGCTTTCATGAAAAAGAAGAAATTTCTTATTGTTGATGGTCACGCTCTTTTGCATCGGGCATATCATGCTTTGCCGTCATTAACCACTCAAGATGGCAAAATGGTTAACGCGGTTTATGGTTTTTTTCTTATTTTTTTAAACGCCTTGCGTGAATTTAAGCCTGATTATATTGGGGTTTGTTTTGATCGACCAGAACCAACTTTTCGCCATAAAAAATTTAATAATTATAAAGCACATCGTCCTAAAACGCCTAGCGAGATAAAAGATCAATTGCCGATTGTTAAAGAAGGTTTAGAAAAATTTAATATTCCAGTTATGGAAAAAGCTGGATATGAAGCTGATGATTTAATTGCCTCAATTGCCCGTGAGCTAAAAAGCAAACATCCTAACGTAGAGGTTCTGATTGCTACCGGAGATTTAGACACTTTGCAATTAATTGATTCTCAAGTAAAAGTGATCACCTTGCGTAAAGGTTTGACTGATACGGCAATTTACGATGAAATGGCAGTACGGGAAAGATTTGGTTTCTCTCCTAGTTTTGTGGTTGATTTCAAAGGCTTGAGAGGTGATCCTAGCGACAACATCCCCGGCGTTAGTGGTATTGGGGAAAAAACAGCGCAAGATTTAATTATTAGGTATGGTCATGTTGAAGATATTTATAAAAGATTAGAAAAAGGAGGCTTGAAGGCTAGCGATCGCGTGCTTAAATTATTGACCGAACAAAAAGAACAGGCTTTTTTGAGTAAAGATTTAGCTCAATCCTTTGATACTCTGGAAATTGATTATGCTTTGGGTGATTTTGTTCTTCGTGGTTTTGATTATAACTCGGCAGTTGATTGGTTCAAAAAAATGGAATTTAGATCATTGTTGAATAAAATTCCTCAATTTAAGGAGCAGGCTGGTTTATTTGAAGTTGAAACAAAAGAAAAACCGAAAAAGGAATTTTCTTACACAATAATTAATAAAAAAAATTTTAATGCTTTTCTTTCTAAAATAAAGAAACAAAAAGAGTTTGTTTTTGACACAGAAACCACTAATTTGAATGGTGAACTCGTTGGTTTGTCTTTTTGTTTTGGTCTTAACCAGGTTTACTATTTACCCCTTAGCAATCATCTTGATTTTAAACTTTGGGACGATCCGAAAAATATTTTAAAACAATTAAGTGGTGTTTTTTCCAATTTAAAAATTAATAAAATTGGTCATAATTTGAAATATGATTATAAAATTTTGAAAAGATTTGGAATTGAGGTGAGCCCACTTTATTTTGACACAATGATTGCTTCATGGCTGATTAGTCCAGAAGAAAGAAACCACAGTTTAGATCGTTTGTCTTTTGTGCTCTTATCGCACGAAAAAATAGATAAGAGTCAAATTTTCGGCAAAACAAAACTTTTTGATTTACGGCGTGTTAAAATGACAACAGTGGCAGAATATTCTAGCGAGGATGCTTGGTCAACTTATCGTTTATATCAAGAATTAGATAAAAAATTAAAAGAATTAAAACTTTGGGAATTGGCGCAAAAAATTGAAATGCCATTAACCGCAGTTTTGGCGCAAATGGAAGAAGCTGGGATCAAGATTAATAAAAAACTTTTTGCAAAATACAACCAAGAGGTAGGAGATGAGCTTAAAGAACTTGAGAAAAGGGCTTATAAAATAATTGGTACTAAATTTAATTTAAATTCTCCAATGCAATTGCGTCAAATTCTGTTTACTACTTTGAATATTGATTCAACCCGCATTAAAAAAACAAAGACTGGTTTGTCAACAGCCGCCAGCGAACTCGAAAAAATGCGCGGGGCACATCAGATAGTTGATTTAATTTTGCGCCATCGCGAACTTTCTAAATTAAAGAATACTTATTTGGACGCTATCCCAAAATTAGTTGATAAAAATGATTTAGTGCATACTAATTTTAATCAAACAGCTACTGCTACTGGTCGTTTAAGTTCATCTGATCCCAATTTACAGAACATCCCCACACGTACAAGTTTGGGCAATAAAATTCGTTATGGTTTTATTGCAGATAAAGGCTGTAAGCTAATAGTTGCTGATTACTCACAGATTGAATTACGTGTTGTGGCGCATTTAGCGCAAGAAGAAAATATGATTAAAGAATTTAAAGCTGGTCGTGACATCCATACGGCTACAGCAGCTTTAGTTTATAAGGTGTCGTTGGGTCAAGTTTCTAAGACAATGCGCCGAACAGCCAAAACTGTTAATTTTGGAGTAGTTTATGGTATTAGCCCTTATGGTTTAGCCAAATCATTGGGTGTGACTCAAGCTTATGCTAGGCGTTTTATTGAAAAATATTTTCAGCTTTTTCCTAGGCTAAAAGATTACACTAAAAAAACAATAGAGCAAGCACAAAAATTAAATTATGTGGAAACATTGTTCGGCCGCCGCCGCTATCTTAAAGATATTGGTTCCCAACTGTCAGATTTGCGTTCGGCAGCAGAGCGAGCAGCTGTAAATATGCCTGTTCAAGGCACAGCTGCGGATATTGTTAAGCTGGGGATGTTAAAAATTAATCATGATGCCAAGATTAAATTTCCAAATTTAAAAATGCTTTTGCAGGTGCATGATGAACTAATTTTTGAAATCGCAGCAAACGAAGCACAAAAAGCTAGTCAATGGGTTAAGCAAGAATTAGAGGAAATTGTAAAATTAGATGTACCCATGGTGGCTGATGTCAAAATTGTTAATTCGTGGGGAGAAGCAAAATAAATTTATGATTACGATTATTCAAAGCAAAAATGAGTCAATGGCAAAACTTTTTTTTGAATTAAATGTTGCGGGCGAAGTGGATTTTATTAGAGAAGGTCAAGATTTTTCTAAAATTTTGGTTAATCAAAATCCACTATTTGCCGCTAAAAAGAAAAAAATTTTTTGTTTTTTGAATATGTTGGACAAAAAATTTGCTAAAGAATTAACTGCACTAGAAAAGAGTGCCTTGGAAAATAAATTATTTTTTTTGCAATTTGGTAAAGCGAAGATATTTTTGCCTCAATGGGCTAAAAAACAAATTAAAATTTATGATTTGGATAAATTATCTAGCAATTTTTCTTTTTGGCAAAAAATAGCTTCTAAAGTCGGAGTTGTTATTGATTATGATGAGTGGCAAAAAGCAAATTTGATTTTAGGGAGTCGTAATCATTTTATGTTTAGCATTTTGGGGCAAAAAAAACTTGCTCCAAAATATAGTTTAGATTTTTTTGTTATTAATTGGTCTGAGGGAAATATTTTTAAGCTTCTTGAGGCAATTGATCAAAAAAATAGCTTAGAAACTTTAAGAATTTTGCAATTATTTTGGCAGCGAGATGAGGACCCGGTTTTGGTTTGGAACATTATCGTCCGTCATTTTATCCAACTAAAACAAATAAAAGATGAGGTAAAAATTAGTATTCACCCTTATGCTGCCAGTCAGCTTAAAAAAGTGTTAGTTAATTATAAGCGCACAGAAATTGAGCAGATTTTAATTAATTTATTAAAGTTAGACGTTAAAGCAAAAACAGGGTATTTAGAGGGTAAGCAAAAGGGACGAGAACTTATTTATTTTTTGCTTTTTTCACTTCTTTTTTCGCCGTCTCCGGTTTGGCAACCAGAATTTTGGCAGCCTGAGACTTTAATCTAGCTGCTTTGTTTTTGTGCATAATATGTACTTTTGCTGCCTTGTCAATGGCTTTGTAATAAGCACTAACAGCTTTTTTTAAATCACTTTTTATTTGGCCACTAGTAATTTGTCTAATTTTCTTTTTGGTGTCTTTTATATTTTTTTTGTAAATTAAATTTAAGCTGCGATTGCGCTTTGAAGTTCTAAGAGCTTTTTTGGCTGATGTGGTTTGGGGCATAGCAGAGAATTATTTAATGATGAATTATGAATAACGAATAAATTTTGAATTTTCGAATGTTTTGAATATTAATTATTTGATAATTTATTTAAAATTTGGAATTCGTAATTCTTGGATTCACTTTTAATACTATAAACATAAGATTAAAAAAAATCAAGAGATAGGCAATTTGAAAATACTTTCACCTTTCGCTATCATGAATTTAATAAGTTAAATATAATTTTATGAAGATTATTGAAATTGATGAAAAATATCACGATCTTTGGAACGAGGTGGCAGCAAAAAGTTCTGGTTCTTTTTTGCAATCATATGAGTGGGGTGAATTTAAAAAAAGTTGTGGTCATCAAATTTGGCGGATAGCGGTAACGGAAACGCAATTGCGCGGCAGTGATTTTACTTCTAGTTTTAAGATTTTAGCTATAGCTTTTGTAGTTAAAGAAAAGGTTCCTTATTTAGGTAATTATTTGTATGTTCCTCACGGGCCTGTTTTTGACACGGTGAAAAAGGAAAAAGCATTCGAATTGTTGCAAAGAAAAATAACAGAAATAGCTAAAAAAGAACAAGCAATGTTTGTGCGATTCGAACCAAAAATTAATTTAGATTTTGCAGACAATTTAATTCATTATAAAGCTTCAATTCAAGCCCTTTATACTTTGAGAGTAGATTTAAGCGCAAATACGGAAACTCTTTTGGCCGGTTTTAAAAAAGATACCCGTTATAGTATTAGGCAAGCTGAAAAAAAAGGAGTTAAAATTGTGAAAGGGGAAAGCCGTGATGTGGCTAAATTTTATGAGCTATTAAAACTGACTAGCGAGCGAGCTAATTTTGAAATTTATAATTTAGAATATTATCAAAAACTTTTTGACATTTTAAATAAAAACAACTTAATTGAGTTATATCTGGCAAAGTTTAATAATAAAATTATTGGTGGCGCAATGGCGATATTTTTTGGGGCAGAAGCCACCTATTCCCATTCTGCTGCTGACCCAAATCTACGCAACTTAGCTGTAGCTTACCCAATTCTATGGTCTATTATTAAAGAAGCCAAGATGCGTGATTTTTCTAAAGTAGATTTATGGGGAGTGGCACCAGAAAATGAGATTAATCATGAATGGGCTGGCTTTACTCATTTTAAACGTGGTTTCGCGCCTAAAGAATCAATCCGTGCTTATCCTGGCAGTTATTTTATAATTAATAATGCGCTAAAGTTTCGTTTATATTTGTGGCAAAAAATGTTGCGAGGAAAAAAAATTTAAATTGTTTGTGATTTGAGTGTTATTGTGGTAATTTTTTGTTGGAGGGCAAGTGCCCTTTTTTAGTCTGCACTTTAAGAAAGAGAGGTGGTTTTAATGTTGTTTGTGACTCCGGAGGAAGCTGTTGTTGGTCTTGATTTGCCTCATGTGCAAGTCGTGGCCGACAATCTTCCGCAAGGTTGGGAGGAATCGGTGGTAGCTTGCTGGGGAATGGGGACAGAGATCCAGACCCAGTATGATAAGCCGACCGATCCCAATAGCCGGGACATCGCGCTTAGTCTCTCGGTGAGAGATCCGTTCGCCGAGCCGCGCATTCACCGGGCGCTGCCCGGTGGCATGTACGATCTGGAAAGCTATGTCCAGGAAGTCGTGGATGGGATCCACGATCACTGGATAGATCCGGAGGCGGGCAAGTGGCAGTATACCTACCACGAGCGTATGGCTACCTACAGCGTTCCTGGCTTGGAAAAGCCGGTGGACCAACTGGCTCAAGTGGTCAAGGACTTGGTGGCGGCGCCGTACACCCGGCGTGCGCAGATTTCGATCTGGAAGCCTTGGGAGGATGCGGGTTTTGAACACCCGGCTTGTCTCCAGAACTTCTGGTTCCGAGTGTTCAATGACCGGTTGGTAATGCGTTGCCACATCCGGTCCAATGACGCCTTCAAAGCCGCATTTATGAACATGTTCGCGTTCACTGAGCTTCAAAAGGTGATCGCCGAGCGAGTAAGCATTGGTCTTGGTCGGCCGATCGCGGTTGGTCAGTATGACCACATTGCCGATTCGTTCCACATCTACGGTTCCTACTTCGAGGATTTTGTCCAGGGCTTTCTGGTTAGCTTGGAAGCGCGCAGCTTCGAGCAGCGCACTTACCGTACCGAGCAGGTAGCGCCGCTCTTCAAGGAGGCGCGCGAGAAAATCGCCGCGAAGCCTGCCCAGAAAGAATGATATGATAGCGATTGGCGGTTGGTAGGCAGTAATGTCGCCGCCGCCTTTTTTATTTTTTTAATTTTTTTGCTAAAGTTAAATTATGATAAAAAATAAAAAGGGCAACGGTTTGTTCATTGCTTTTGAAGGATTAGATGGTTCTGGTTCATCAACTCAAGCAAATTTATTATTAAATTATTTGAAAAATAAAGGTCGTAAGGCTTTTTTGACTAAAGAGCCAACTAATAATATTATCGGTGGTTTAATTCGAGGGCAATTAACTGGGGATTGGAAGACCAGTATGGAATGTTTGCAACTTTTATTCGCAGCTGATCGGGCGCATCATTTTGATCGTGAAATCAAACCAGCTTTAGCTAAGGGTAAAATTATCATAACTGATCGTTATCTATTTTCTAGTATTGCTTATGGCTCTCTAGCATTAGATGAATCTTGGCTGTGGGAAATTAATAAAAATTTTGCAATGCCGAATTGTACTTTTCTACTTAATGTACCACCCGGAGTTTGTTTAAAAAGGATCACTGAAAGTCGTCTCGGATTAGAACTTTTTGAAGAAAAGAAAAAATTATATAAAGTTTGGAGTGCATATGAGCGATTGGCTAAAAAATTTAAGAATGTTTTTATTATTGATGGACTTAGATCGCCGGAAGAAATACATTTAGAAATTTCCGGGATAGTTGATAGTTTCTTAAACCACTAATCACCTATTGATTAGTTAGTATTTTTGTTATATATTCGGCTCGTGAAACAAGATAAGCAAAAAATTGTTAAACTGTTGTCGGAAAAAGATAATTTTTTAATTACCACTTTTGAAACTGATAAAATTGAAGCTTTAGCTGGCGTTTTGGCTTTAGGTGAAATGTTTACTGAATTAAACAAGAATTTTTATTTATTTCTAGGTGAAGAGTCAAAAATTAATTTTGATTTTTTGCCGAGTAGTCAAAATTTGACCAATGATCTTTCCGGTAAAAATTTATTAATTTTAGTTAGTGAAGAAAAATCTAAACTAAAAAAAATGTTATGGGAAAGAAAAGATGGTTTTTTACGTTTGGAAATAGTCTCTAAGGGGCAGCCATTTACCCCTCAAGATGTTTCTTTCTCTCATCAAAAACCACAAATTGATTATATAATTGTGGTTGGTTCTTCTAGGTTTAGTGCTTCATCCGACTTGGTTAAATATAAGGATCGTCCGGTAATTAATATTGATTATCATCAAGACAACGCTTCTTTCGGTCATTATAATTGGGTGGATGAGCGTGCTTTTAGTTTGTCTGAAATGTTGGTTAGTTTAGTTGAATCTTTAGAAACAACAACTAATAAAAATATAAAAAATGTTGATTTGGCTACCTTGCTTTATGCCGGTATTTTGTGGCGCACCAAAGGTTTAAGTGGCAAAGTGCCGTCTAAAGTTTTTTCTGTAGTGGCGCAATTAATTGCGTGGAAGGCGAATAAAATAAAAATTGATCGATCTTATTGGCAAACCATTAGTCCTGAGCTTTTACCAATTTTAGGCATGGTTTTTGAGAGAGCAGAATTTCAAAATGGATACTTTATTTTTAGTTTACCCTTTTCTAAGTGGTCTAGTAAAAAAAATTTATTTTTAAAAAACATAAATTTAATTATTAATGAGATAAAACACAAAACATTCGGGTTGTCAGGCTTGATTTTAATTTTAGAAAATGAAAAAAATAAAGGTTTGGTTTGGGCTAATCTAGATGCGAAAAAAATTGCGGCGATGGCTACTTTTATTGATTGGCATTTGCAAAATAAGCATTTGAGTCAAGGAGAAACTCTGACTGGTTTTAAAGAATCTCGCGATAAAATAAAACAAATTCTTTTCTAAAGATTATAGCCGGGGTTAATAAGAGCTTGGATTTTTCCTGGTGGCCAAAACACTAAATCTAATTTGCCGATTATAAATTTTTTGTCCAAAGCCCCCCATGTACGTGAATCATTGCTGCCGCCGCGATTATCGCCTAAAACATAATATTCGTCTTTTCCCAAAGTTATTTCTGGATAAACCAAACTTTGGGTGGTTTGGTCAATATAAATTTCAGCTAAAATTTTATTATTAACAAAAACAGCATTCTCTTTGGTTGCAATTGTTTCGCCCGGTAGCCCAACTATTCTTTTGACATATAAGTCGCTTCTAGTGCCTGGGAAACGAAAGACTACTACTTCTCCGCGGGATGGTTTTTTAAAAAAATAAATAAATTTATTAATGAGGGCGCCATATTTATCGTGCAAATTGGGTGACATGCTTTCCCCAGAAACAAGCATTGGCGCGCCAATAAAAAAATAACCAACAAGAATAATAGAAAGACCAATTGCGATTTTTTTTAAAATTCCCCAAATAATTAAATTGGCTTTATTCATAACTGTTTTAATTGGTTTAAATTGCGGCTGATCCAAAAAACAAATTCAAGAATTTTTTTAATTTTATCTTTTGGTAATTCATTTGCGTCATAGCTGATTAAAAAAGGATAATCGTTTATTGGCAAAGTTTGACTGGCTTCATTAATTTTTTCCTCCAAGCTAAAGAAAACCATAAAGGCTAAGTTGTGGTTTAGGGTTTTGCTTGAAAGATTAGTTTGAATTTGGTCTGATAATTTTTTCTCCCAGTCTTGTAGTTGTTCGCGAGCTTCTTTCCCTTTTTGAGTTAAGTTAATAACGGTAGGAATATTATTTCCAATTGCAATAGCGGCATAAACAAAAGCAATTCCCGGTAAAACAAGCCAAGAGATGTTGGCAATCCAAGCGGCTATAGTTAGGGTTGTTAATATTATAAAAGCCATAATCAAAATTAGATTATTAAGCCCGATTTTACCTAAAATTTGGTTGTCCTTAATAAAGTTTTCTGCCTTTAACTTATTAATAGTTAAGTTTTCTAATTCTAAAATTTCTTTAGGAATTATTGTGTCCTCAGCGTGTTCTTCAATTTTGTCAAAATTAACTTTTAAATTCCCTTGTTTGAAAAGATAATTCCAAAGATTTTTTTCAATAATAGATAAATTTGGGTCGGTGACTACTTTGCCTAAAACAAAATTACCGCTATTTTTTTCTACGATATTAATTAAACCTTTTTGCCCCCAATCTAAAATTGTGGCGGCAATTGACTCAGTGGTGATACTTTTAAAATAAATATAGCTTTTTTCCAGAAAAGTTTCGGGTGGCGTTGTTTTTTCTTTTTTGCCAAAGCCAACCGTATAAGCATAAAGGAAAATGGAAGTAATAATAATGATAGAGAAAACAATACTTAAAGATAAGACTAAGAAATTACGATTAATAAAATTAATAATTTTATTGAGTGCGGAAATTTGAAAAGGGTAATCAGTTTTACCCTGAAAAGAAATAATGCTGGTTGGTTCAATTTTTAATTGAGCCTGGAAAAGATTGCCATTAATTTTTTCGCTGATAATACTATTCTCAAAACTGTGCACAGCATATATTTTGGCTTCAACAAATTGGCCTTTTTCGGGTAAGATTAAATTAAATTGAAAATTTGGCAAATAAAGATGGGGCTCTCTTAAAATAGGTAAAAAAATTTCCCAAGTGTTATTTTTTTGCTCTGGAGGAATAACATAATTATAAGTAATACGGTTCTTGACACCAGCATCAAAAATCAAAAATTGATTTTCTCCGCGACTTACCAAATTATAGTCTTTTTCTGTTTCGTCAGCATAAGTTTTAATCTGGCTGGCGTCACCAGGGATAGGCCAGCTTAAGGTCGGGATTCTGCTTGTTTGCTCAATAATAATTTCGTTTTTGGTCGATAAATTTTTTTGGACATTGACATTCACAGTAATCTTGTCTATACTATAGTTAAAGAAAGTCTCTTGCGCTCGTGCGGGTCCAGCTAAAAACAAAAAGACAAATAAAATTAAAATTATAAAATATTTTATCAATCGCTTGAGATTTAACAATTCGGCTGATTTGGCTATAGGTTTTAAGCCGTTTCTAAAAGTTGACTTTTGCATTGATAATTCATTATACTAAAAACTCGGATTTAGTGCTTAAAAAATAAAACATGGTTAAAAGAAAAATTGAAAAATTAGAAGTTAAATATCAAAGATCAAAAAAAGACACCGGTTCTCCGGCAGTTCAAATTTTGGAAGCTACTTTTAGAATCGCCGAGTTGGCTGATCATTTAAAAGCGCACAAACATGATTATGACGCTCGTTTGGGGTTATTGAAATTGATGGCCAAAAGACGTCGTTTGCTGGCTTATTTATCTAAATTTGAGCCTAAAGTTTACGCTAAAATTATAAAAGATCTAAACCTTAAGGTTTAAGAGTACTAATTGATAACTTATATTGGATAACAGAAATGAAACACACAAAAGAATTTACTTGGGATGGTAAAAAATTAAAATTTGAAGTTGGAGCACTTGCTTTTTTTGCGGACGCAAGTGTGCGTATTGATTTTGGTGACACAACAGTTTTAGCAACTGCAGTAGTGGCTGAAAAACCACGAGACGAGGTGGATTATTTACCCCTTTTGATTGATTATGAGGAAAAATTTTATGCTAGCGGTAAAATTTCTGGTTCTCGTTTTATTAAAAGAGAAGGTAGGCCAAGTGAGCAAGCGATTTTAAACGCTCGTATGATTGATCGTCCTATCCGTCCGCTTTTTCCTAAATCATATCGCAATGACGTTCAGGTGGTAGTGACAATTTTATCCTATGACCCAACATGCCCGCCAGAAGTCCCTTCTATTATTGCTGCTTCTTTGGCACTGTCTTTAACTCGAGCTCCTTTCGAAGGTCCTGTTGGCGCAGCCCGCGTTGGCTTAAAGGATAATGAGTTTATTTTGAATCCTTCTGATGAAATGAAAGACGAACTAGATTTAGATTTTGTCGTAGTTGGGACAAATGATCGGGTAATGATGATCGAGGGTGAAGCCCGCGAAATACCTGACGAAAAAGTGATTGAAGCCATTTCTTGGGCGCATGATAAGTTAAGAGAGTCATTAAAATTTCAAGAAGACTTTATTAAGCAACACGCTAAAGATTATAAATTAGAGAAAGAAGAAATTTTAGTTTCTGAATCTGATATTCATATTAAAATTACTGATTATTTGGGTAAAGAGCTTAAAGATGCTATTGCCTTAAAGGATGAATTGGAAAGACAGGGAAAAATTAAAGATTTTGAAGAAAAAGTGTTGAAAGAATTTGAAGGTAATTTTAAGCAAAGTGAAATTGCCAATACTTTTAATGAAATGGTTAAAAAAGAGACTCGCAAGTTAATTTTAGAAAAAGGGATTCGTCCTGATAATCGAAAAATTGACGAAATTAGAACTTTAAATGTCGAGGTTGGTGTTTTGCCCAGAACTCACGGTAGCGCTATTTTTAGTCGTGGACAAACCCAAGTTTTAAGTGTGGTCACACTTGATGCTCCTGGTAAACAACAATCAATAGAAACAATGGAAGAAGAAGGGACAAAACATTTTATGCATCATTATAATTTTCCTCCTTTTAGCAGTGGTGAAGTTAAGCCAATCGGTAGTCCTTCGCGACGTGAAATTGGTCATGGTGCCTTGGCAGAAAAAGCGATTGAGCAAGTTGTTCCTGCTGTGGATGAATTTCCTTATACTATTAGGGTTGTGAGTGAAGTTTTGTCTAGCAATGGTTCTACTTCTATGGCTTCCACCTGTGCCTCCATTTTAGCCTTAATGGACGCTGGTGTACCAATTAAAAATCCGGTGGCCGGGATTGCTATGGGTTTAGTGGCGCAAGAAGAAAAAGGTGAGATTACCAAATATCGCATTTTAACTGATATCCAAGGATTAGAAGATTTTTCTGGTGATATGGATTTTAAGGTTGCAGGTACTAAAAACGGAGTTACTGCCGTCCAAATGGATACTAAAATTCATGGGCTTAATGCAGAAATTATTAAAGAAACTTTCGCTAAAGCCAAAAAAGCACGTGAATTGATTTTAGATAAAATGTTGTCGGTTATTCCAGGAGCTCGCAAAGATGTTTCAGAATTTGCTCCCAGTATGACTAGTTTTAAAATTAATCCAGATAAAATTCGCGACGTGATTGGTAGTGGCGGCAAAACTATTCGGGAAATTATTGAGGATTGTGGAGTGGAAATTGACGTGGAACAAGATGGCTCAGTTTTTATTGCTTCGCCCAGAGGCAATCAGAAAGGAGCGCTTAAAGCTGAAGAATGGATTAAAAATTTAACGCGTGAAGTAGAGGTGGGTGAAATTTTTGACGTTAAAGTGGTGCGAATTGCTGATTTTGGTGCTTTTGTGGAGCTTTGGTCTGGCCAAGATGGTTTGATTCATATTTCTGAATTTTCTTCTAAGAGAATTGATAATTTAAATAAGATTCTTAAAGTGGGAGATCAATTTAAAGCAAAAGTGATTAAAGTTGATGAGTCGGGTAAAGTGGCTTTAAGCGTGCGGTCTCTTCCGGAAGAAATGAAAAAAGATCTACCCTTTTAAATCTGAACCTAATTTTTAAATAATAAATAGATAACATAACCTTTAATTTTATAGGTTTAAAAGTTCTATAGTTATAAACTAAATTTTAATTTATGAAAGAACAGCAAGCGTACAATCCAAGTGGTAAAAGTGTGCCTAAAACTTTGACTAATTTTCCCGAAATGGATGTTTTGCGGATAATCCCCTTGGGAGGTTTGGGAGAAATTGGCCGCAATATGATGGTTTTTGAGTATGGTAACGATATTGTAATTGTTGATGCTGGTTTTATGTTTCCACCAGAAGATATGTTGGGAATTGATTTTATTATACCTAATACCAAATATTTAGATGATAAAAAGAAAAATATTCGCGGCATTATCATTACCCATGGTCATGAGGACCACATTGGTGCTTTACCTTTTGTTTTGCCCCGTTTGGGCAATCCAATAATTTATACTTCACCTTTAGCCAAGGGTTTAATCGAAATTAAAATGGAAGAGTTTAAAATCTCCCCACCGCGCATTGAGGTTATTAAGCCAGAGCAAAAGATTAAATTAGGAGTTTTTGAGTTTGAGCCCTTTGAGGTGAACCATTCTATTCCTGATACTTATGGATTAATTATTAATACTCCGGTTGGTAATTTGGTACATAGTGGCGATTTTAAAATTGATTTTACGCCTGTTTCTGGCAATCCTATTAATTTATCTAAATTAATTCAAGCGGGCGAAAAGGGAGTTTTGGCTTTATTCTCTGACAGCACTAACGCCGAGAGCCCAGGATATACTTTGAGTGAAAAAAATGTCGGGGAAAATATTATGAAAATTATGAGCCGGGCTGAAGGTCGGGTAGTGGTTGCTTCTTTTGCTTCTTTGATTAATCGAATTCAACAAGTTTTTGATGCGTCAGTTAAATATAATCGTAAAATTTTTCTTTCTGGACGGAGTTTGCTAAAAACTGTTGAAGTTTCTTCTAGATTGGGATATTTGCGCGTGCCTAAAGACTTAATTGTTGATGTTCGTGGTTTAAAAAATTTGCGCGATGACCAAGTAACCATTATGTGTACTGGCTCGCAAGGTGAAATGTATTCTGCTTTAGTTCGAATGGCGGCTGGTGATCATCAGCATGTCCAGATTAAACCGGGTGATACAGTTTTAATTTCTGCGTCGCCAATTCCCGGCAATGAAAGCGCTATTAATAAAACAATAAACAATCTATTCCGACGTGGTGCTGAAGTTATTTATGGGAAAGGATTAGATATTCATGTTTCTGGTCATGCTTCCCAGGAGGAATTAAAATTAGTGCACCAAATTGTTAAGCCTAAATATTTTATTCCTGTTCACGGCGAAGATCGACATCTCATCCTCCATTGTCGTTTGGCGCAATCAATGGGTCATGTGCCGCAGAATATGTTTGCCTTAGAAGACGGGATGGTCTTGGAAATTGACAAAGATCAAAATGCTAAAGTTCGTCGGGAAATGGTCCCAGCTGGTTATGTTTTGGTTGATGGTTTAGGTGTTGGTGATGTTGGAGATGTAGTTTTGCGTGATCGCCAAGCCATGAGCAAAGAGGGAATGTTTATGATTGTTTGTGTGGTTGATCCACAGACTGGAGAATTAGTTTCAAGCCCGGATATTATTTCCCGAGGTTTTGTTTATATGCGAGCTCACGAAGATTTAATTCAACAAGCACGTAATTTAGTCCGAAAAATTATGTTGGATTATTCTAGAAAAAGACCCCAGGATTGGAATCAGGTAAAAATTGACTTAAGGGAGAAAATAGGTGATTTCTTGTTTGAAAAAACTCAGCGCAGGCCACTTGTCCTTCCGGTAATAATTGAGTCATAGTTTTTTGTACCTGGTTAGAATATCAATTAGTAATTAAATATTTTTTATGGTAAAAACACCTCTTAATTTATTGTGTCTGCCTTCGGTTAAAGGTATTGATCAAGTGTTAAAAAAATTTTTGTTTCCTATTAATTTAGTTGAAGGTAATTTTGAAAACTTGGCTTTTGTGTTTCAGAAAAATAAAATTAAAATTTTATATAAAAATATTGATTTAAAAAGTTTTGATTTTATTTGGCTTTCTTCTTTTTGGGATAGCCGCGATTTAGCATACGCAGTTAAGTTGTATCTTAAAAAATTTAAAATTGCTTCTACTTATGTTGAAAAAAGTACTTCTAAATTGACTGATCAGATGTTTTGCTCATTGGCCGGATTACCAGTACCAGATACTTTATTTTTAGGTGTTAAAGATATTACTAGTAGCTTAAAGCAAATTAAAACAATTTGCGACTACCCGTTAATTATTAAAGACACAAAAGGTTCGCGCGGTCTTGATTCGATTTATATTAAAAATGAATCAGAGCTTGTGGAAAAATTAAAACAATTTCCAAACTATCGAAAATTTTTATTTCAAAAATATATTCCCAATCTTTATGACTGGGGCGTTCTAGTCGCAAATGGTGTGGTTGTTTCCGGAGAAAAAAGTTATCCAGAAATTGGAGAATTTAGAAATAATGTTTGCAATGGCGCCAAAGAAGTTTTTATCAGTCCAAATAAAATCCCAGTGGATATCAAAGAAATAGCTATTCGAGCTAATAATTTATTGGGATTGTCTTGGTCTCGTTCTGATATCATTGTTGATTCTAACACGCAAAAACCATATTTGTTGGAAGTGAATCGTATGCCCGGAATTACTTTGGATACAACTGAGATGGATGGCGCTTATAAGTTTTTGTCTGATAAGTTAAAAAATTTGGAAAATTAAGAAATTATATTTTTGGCTATTGTAAGCGGATTTTTTCTGATTCTGGAGCACGACGATCTTTTTTTAATTTTTAGTTTTCTAAATAAAAACCCGACTGTTGTAATCAGTCGGGTTTTGGTAACGGTGGTGATGCCCGTATCATTTAGTGTCAGACGTTAGACGTTGCCGAAAGATCAAACAGGCATCGCTACCGATTTCCGATAGACGATATTTAATAATTATTAATGGAACAACGAACATAAAATTTTCAGTTGCTAGTTTTTAGATTAAACTTTATAATAAAGCGTATATGGGTCGCAAAAAGAAAGAAATTTTAGAAGCTGAAGCTCAAGTCAAAGATAGGGTTATTACTCAAAAAAGAGAGCTTTTTGGTCTTTTGTTTTTAGGTATCGCTTTAATTACCTTATTCTCCGTTTTTGGTATAGCTGGAATTTTTGGTCAATATTTCAATAAGGTCCTTTTCTTTTTGGTGGGGCGAGTCGGTTTTTTTATTCCTCTTTTTCTGGCTACTTATATCTATCATCTTTTGCGCGGCAAAGAATTGTCGAACAATATTATTTTGGGTTCTATTTTTTTAGTTTTGTCACTTTCTGCTCTTTTTAGCCTTTTTTATTTAGAGGCTGGTTTTGATTTTGTCGCTCAAGGTTTAGGGGGTGGAATTATTGGTTTTTCTTTAGCTTTTGTTTTAGCTAAACTTTTAACTGTTTGGCCTACGTTTATTTTACTAGCGATTTGGTTGATTGCTGGCATTTTGATGTATTTTAATCTTTCTTTTGCTATTTTGACTGGTCGTTATAAAAAGCCGAAAGAAGAAATGATGGGTGACGATGCTCTAGCCACTGATAATAATTTGCGTCAAGGCTTTTCTTTTTTTAACTGGCGTCGTCGTAAAGTAGAGCCAGAAGTGGAGGCGCCACAAGCTGAAGAGGCAAAATTTAAAGCTGATGATACTAGTTGGTCTTTTCCACCGATTGACTTATTGGGTAATGAAGAAAAAGAAGCGAAGGTGGGTAATATTGACAAGAAGAGTGAGATTATTAAAAAAACTTTAGCGGATTACGGTATTGAAGTGGTGATGGGTGAGGTTAATATCGGTCCAACAGTGACACAATTTACCCTAAAGCCCAAAACTGGTACTAAACTAAATAATATTGTTTCTCGCAGCGAAGAAATTGCTTATGCTTTAGCAGCTCATCCGATTCGTATTGAGGCGCCTATTCCTGGTAAATCAGCGGTTGGTATTGAAGTCCCCAATCAAGAACCAGCCTTAGTGCGTTTACGAAAAGTGATTGAATCAAAAGAATATGCAGCTGAAAAATCGTTATTAGCCATTCCCATGGGTAAAGACGTGGCTGGCCACACTAGTGTGGCTGAGCTAACAAGAATGCCTCATTTATTAGTCGCTGGTACCACTGGCACGGGCAAAAGTGTCTTTTTAAATAGTGTTTTACTAACTTTTTTATATCGTAATTCACCTAAAACTTTAAAAATGATTTTAGTTGATCCAAAACGAGTGGAATTCACTTTGTATAATGATATTCCTCATTTATTAGCCCCAGTGATTACTGAAGTGGACAAAACTATTAGTGCTTTACGTTGGGCAACTGAAGAAATGGATCGTCGTTATGTGCTTTTGCAAGAGCAGGGTAAAAGAAATATTTTAGATTATAATCGTTCGGTTACTTCTGATAAAAAAATGTCTTATATTCTGATTATGGTTGATGAGCTGGCTGACTTGATGACTCAAGCCAAACGTGAGGTGGAAGCATCAATTGTGCGTTTAACTCAAATGGCCAGAGCAACCGGCATTCATTTAATTTTAGCTACTCAACGACCGAGCACAGAAATTATTACTGGTTTAATTAAAGCCAATATTACCAACCGAATTGCTTTCCAACTACCTTCGCAAATTGATTCACGAACTATTTTAGATCGAGCTGGAGCAGAAAAATTGTTGGGTCGGGGTGATATGCTCTTTCAAAGTGCTGATTCGCCTAAACCTAAACGTATCCAGGGTCCGTTTGTGATGGAAGATGAAATTCGTCGCGTAACTAGTTTTTTAAAAGATCGCGAGAAGCCTGCTTATGATGAAACTATCACTCAAGTGCGTGGTGGCGGTTTTGGTGTTGATGGCGAGAGTGATGAACTTTTAGAGCAGGCCGCAGAAGTAATTATTCAAAGTAAAAAAGCTTCAGCTTCTCTTCTGCAACGTCGGATGAGAGTTGGTTATGCCCGAGCCGCGCGGTTAGTGGATATGCTAGAAGAAAAAGGAATTGTTGGCCCTCAAGAAGGTTCGCGACCAAGAAGGGTTTTGGTAGATGAGGATACTTTTGCGCAAATGAAAGAAAAAGGTTTATTAAATTAATTAAGATGATGATATCAGGGTTCAAAAAAAAGCTGATTGTTTCTAAGTTGAGCTTTGGCCAAACTTTAAAAAAAGCCCGAAAAAGAAAGGGGTTTAGCCTTAAATTTGTTGCTCAAAAAACATTAATTCGCTTAATTCATTTGAAAGATTTAGAAAATGATAAATTTGATGAAATGCCACAGGAGCCTTATGGCTCTTTTTTTGTTAAAAAATATGCTCAATATTTAGGTTTATCTACTAAAAAAATGCTGCTTTGGTACACGCGTGTAGCTAATATCGTGCCAAATGAAAAAGAATTAAATGCGCCGCAGGAATTAGAATTTTCTTTTTTTGGATTTTTGCGTTCTAGACTTAGAGTGATTTTGGTTGGTTTGGTTTTGATTGTTGCGGTGACTTCGTTTATGGCTTATGAAGTCGCTGGAATGACTCAAGGTCCCAAACTAAGTGTTGTGGAGCCTGCCCAAGAAGAAAGTGTGATTAATGCATCTACTTTCAAAGTCGCGGGAGTAGTTGACGAAGAAGCATCTGTTTTTGTTGATGGCGAGATAATTGATCAAAATAAAGGAAGTTTTGAATGTGAAGTAATCTTGCAGAAAGGGATGAATAAAATTGTGATTGAAGCAAAAGATAATTTAGGCAAAAGTACGATAAAGATTTATCAAATTTTAAGAAAATAATTTTTTGGTTATTGCCAGAAGCCTGCGACATGGCAATCTCGATTTTTAATTTAAAAATTTTGTAAAATAAAAAATTCCATCTTGTGAGATGGAATTAGAAAGTTGAGCAAATTGGGTTAAGCTCTGCATGTACTTTTTTAGCAAATCGTAAATAGTCTGCAGTCGTTTAACAGCATACGATTTTTTTCTTGGACTCATTTCTCCAGGGTTTAAGCAACAAGTAGCAGTTGTACGTAAGGTTTCAGGTGTTGGAATTTGATAGTCTAAAGTTTCAGCTAAAACGCGTAAAACTCTGTAATCATCAGCTTTTATGTTCGGTGAAAGAAATCCTCGCGAAAAGACTTGATGATATTCTGCCATCGCTTCTAAGGCGTTATGTGCTTGTTCGGCGCATCTATTTTGAAAGCTATTTTTTGGCTTTGGATAATCATTTAAAGCGCGTATAGTTTCACTGAAATATTGCATTAATGCAGTTATTTTCATTCCAGAAATTTCATGGCGAGAACAAGGCGCTCTTATTGATCTTTGCATTTTGACTTCCTTGCCAAAGGGCGTTGACTTTTTGATTTTAACAATTAATTTTTTTGCTGACAAATTGTATTTGCATAAAATAAATTTTGGGTTTAAAATTAAATTAAGAATGGTGTTTAAAAATTATTTGAAAATTGCGAACTGTAAATTAATATAAATTATTATGGCAGAAGACAAAAGAAAAGAAGCAATTAATGCTGCTCTTGAGCAAATTGAACGTAACTTTGGTAAGGGTGCAATTATGCCCTTGGGTGGTCAACAACATCTAGATATTGATGCTATCCCTACTGGTTCTTTATCTGTTGATTTGGCTTTAGGGATTGGTGGTTTACCGCGAGGCCGTATTATTGAAATTTATGGACCGGAATCCAGTGGTAAAACAACTTTAGCACTACATGTAGTGGCAGAGGCGCAGAAAAAAGGTGGTTTGGCCGCTTTTGTTGATGCTGAACACGCACTTGATCCAGAATATGCGAAAAGAATTGGTGTTAATTTGGATGATTTATTAATTTCTCAGCCAGATACTGGTGAGCAAGCTTTAGAAATTGCCGAAACTTTGGTGCGATCCAACGCGCTTGATGTGGTTGTAATTGATTCTGTGGCAGCGCTTGTGCCTAAAGCAGAAATTGAAGGTGAAATGGGTGATTCGCATATGGGATTGCAGGCACGTTTGATGAGTCAGGCTTTACGAAAATTGGCAGGGGCTATTTCCAAATCAAAAACCATGGTGATTTTTATTAATCAGTTGAGAATGAAGATTGGGGTGATGTTTGGTAACCCAGAAACAACCACTGGCGGTTTGGCTTTAAAATTTTATGCTTCAGTACGTTTAGAAATTAGACGAATGGCGCAACTTAAAAAAGGTGATGAAATTATCGGCAATCGAGTGGTTGTGAAAGTGGTTAAAAATAAAGTAGCGCCGCCTTTTAAAACTGCAGAATTTGATATTCGTTATGGTGTTGGTGTGGATCGTTTTGCTGAAATTTTAGATGTGGGAGAAAAACTAGAAGTGATTACCAAAAAAGGTAACACTTTTTATTTTAATAAAAATAAAATTGAATTAGGAAGGGAAAAAGCGCTTAATGTTTTGCGTGAAGATAAAAAATTGGCGGAAAGCATTAAAAAAGAAATTCAAGTAGCGATGAAAAAATGAAGTGGAAATGGAAAATAGAAAAACAAGGTCGTAATTTCAAGGTTGCAGACTCTAAACACACTTTAGTTTTAACACCTTACTTTTTAAAACAATTATATCCGCTCTTTAAAAATAATGCTGATTATCAGGAAATAAATGACCAGATTTTTAGTTTGCTTAAAGATCGTTTGCTTTATTTTCTAACTTTGCGTGACCGTAGCGAAAAAGAGATTGAAAGATATTTGATCCGTTTGCATTTAGGCGAGTTTTATCCAAAAGCGCAAAGTTGGCTTAAAAAATTAAATCTACTTGATGACCGTAAATTCGCCCAAAAATTAATTAATTGGCGTAAAGAAGCTGGTTTTGGACCTTTTTATATTAAACAACAACTTTGGCAAAAAGGTATTGACGCGGATCTTGTTGAAGCGCTTCTAAAAAAAAGCTATACTGAAAAAGAAGAAAAAAAGATTATTAGTGAAGTTTTTTCTAAGTACCAGCGAAAAGTAGATTTAAAAAATGCGAAAGATAGAGCTAAAGCAATACGTTATTTAGCTGGGCGTGGTTTTAAACAACATATTAT
>JAQVDI010000031.1 GCA_028698375.1 Patescibacteria group bacterium
CTCACCACTACGACTTCATTTTTATTCAACCATTTGCCACAGTGGGCGTTATGGCTTTGGGTTATTTGTTTTTCGATTTTTGTCGCAAAATCATAAATCCAAACGTCGCTTAACTGTTCATCAACTCTAGTGAAAAGCATTTTTTGACCAAAAACATCGTCAGGCATGCCAAAAAATATAATTATGACAAATAAAAACGAGGCAATGAGCTTTTCCATTTTGTTCTCCTGGTTGTTTAAGGGCTAAACATAATAATGATCTAACAAATAGCTTAAAAAGTCAATGTTTGAAACCAGGATATTGCCTATGAGGTGAGGATGGTTGTTTTATATCGGGGCAGTGAAGTCATTGAGACTGGCGCCGCCATTAATACGGATACGCTCAAGTTCAAAAATATTATTACGAGAATTTTCCAAACCATATTGAGTAGTAACAGCACCAATATAGTCGGCTGATTTTAGGATTTTAATTGTTTCTTGGTTATATTTTCCAGCAGGATAACAGAAAAAATTAACTTTAGTTTGTAGCGTTTTTTCAATAATTTTTTTACTACTAGCAATTTGGTTGGTGGCGGAATCAAAATCTAAAGTTTCCAGGCTAGGGTGGCTCAAAGTGTGTGAGCCCATTTCCCAACCAGCGTTTTTTAATTCTTTTAGCTCTTCCCAGCTCATATATCCAGGTGTGCTGACAAGATCTGTAATTACAAAAATTACGCCACGATAACCCACTTTTTGCATTATAGGATAGGCCTTTTGATAAATATCAATATATCCATCGTCAAAAGTCAAAACCACTGATTTTGCAAGTGGGTGGTCTAACATTTCAGTTAGAGTTAAAGTTTTGTAATTATTATTTTTTAAGTAATTCATTTGTTCTTGGAAGCTAGAAATTGACAAACTTAAGCCATAGAGCAATTGATCACCGTCGGGATCCGTATCTTGAATATGGTGATACATATAAATTGGAATATTAAAAGTAGTATTATTAATTTTAGGCAATTGCTTTTTTTCTTTTTCTATTTCGTCTTTTAGCTCCGTGCTAGAATTTTGTTTATCGTTATTTTGTTTTTGATCAGCATTATATTTTTGGTAAAAAAGTAAAGATGAAAATATAATTATTAATAAAACAACTAGAGCAAAAACTAAAAATAATTTAACTTTGTTTACTTTCATTTAAAAAGTATATCATATATTATAGACAACTCAAAAATTATTTGTTATGTTTGGAGAGTTAATTCTCTTTGACAATGAGGTGAAAAATGGATCAGCAAATTGAGATTTGCAATTGGACTGATATTGGTTGCCCTGGATATCTGGGGAAACATCGAGACGAAAAATATGTGGCCTGGGATGAGCAATATGGTAAAAATAATTGGCGTTTAATGTGGATTTGGGGTCAAATGTATATAGATTTTTTGGGAGTTTGTGCAATTTATGAAGATGCTTATTATGAATTTCTTTCTAGACACGAAGATATTCTTTCGATGTTGATTGCGGATGCATGTGAAATTTATGATGATCAGCCCAGTAATATCTTTTCTGGCTTTGATTATACAAACCAAGAAACAAATCGAACACATATCCAAGATATTGCAATTCGCCGTTGTTTACGTCGTATGGGTCAAAATTTTGTCGGTAATCAATTTATGAGAATTCGTCAAGAAAAAGGTAATCATAAGTTAAGTATTTTGCTTTCACCAGGCAATGTGCCTTTTCATAAAAAAATGTTTATTGTTAATCCACAAATTACGCCTAAATGGTGGAAGCCTAATAGCGTTGAAAGTTTTTATCAATCAAACCGGGTTTTACAGTTAAAAATTATAAATAAAAATAGTCGTTTTTTTGTTACTTCTGAATCGATGAATGAGATGTCTGAAATACCAAGTGAATTTATTAAAATAATTGCCAGAAATAATTGGGAACTTAGTCATATGCCTAGCTAATGTTGGGCATTTTTATTTTGGGCTTTAACTTTTATTTAAATCTGTTATAATCTTTTTATGAGTTTAAAAATAGGAATTATTGGCTTGCCTAATGTGGGAAAATCAACTCTTTTCAATGCTTTAGTTAAAGGAGCAAGTGCTGAAGCAGAAAATTACCCCTTTTGTACGATTGATCCTAATGTGGGCATGATTGAAGTGCCAGATGAGAGGTTAAAAAAATTAGCTAAAATTTCTAATTCTAAAAAAATTATGCCGGCAGTGGTGGAATTTGTGGATATTGCTGGTTTGGTTAAAGGTGCAAGTCAAGGTGAAGGTTTGGGTAATAAGTTTTTATCGCACATTCGTGAATGCGATGCAATTGCTATGGTGGTGCGTTTTTTTGAAGATAAAAATATTCAACATGTATCTAACAAGTTAAATCCAAACGATGACATAAAAGTGATTGAAACAGAATTACAATTAGCGGACTTAGAAATTGTGTCTAAAAGATTGGACGGAATTGATAGCGAAATTAGGGGTGGTTCTAAAACTGCGTTGCGCGAAAAAAAGATCTTGGCGAGTATTAAAGCAGCTTTGGATGAGGGAAAAAATGCTCGGGTTATTGAAGTGGATGAGGAAGATTTATTGTTAATCAAGTCACTTTCGCTTTTAACTCTAAAGCCGATTATTTATGTGGCTAATGTCAGCGAGGATCAGTTGAAAAATGCTGATAAAATGATTGATTCTGCCATTCCCACCCCTCATGTCATTCCTGCGCAGGCGGGAATCCAGAATGACAATATAAAATTTATCCCGATTTCTGCTAAAATTGAAAGTGAACTAAATGCCTTAAGTGAGCAAGATAAAAAAGAATATTTAGAAAGTTTAGATATAAAAAATAGTGGTCGTGATCAATTAATTAAAGAAGCTTATAAAATTTTAGGATTGTTAACTTTTTTTACTAGTGGTGAACCAGAAACGCGGGCGTGGACTGTACGCAAGGGGGCAAAAGCACCAGAAGCTGCTGGGGTAATTCATACAGATTTTGAATACGGTTTTATCAGCGCGGATGTGATTGATTGGCAAAAATTGGTGGAAGTTGGCGGCTGGAGTGATGCGCGCGCAAAAGGTATGGTGCGCATGGAAGGCAGAGATTATGTAGCAAAAGATGGCGATGTGATGTTATTTAAATTTAATGTATGAGCATAGACATAATTTTATATTTTGTGGCTAGTCTGTTGATTATTTTGGGAGCAATTGGTATTTTTTTGCCTCTAATGCCGGGCGTTGTCCTAATTTTCTGTGGTATTCTTTTGGCGAGTTTTGTTGCCAATTTTTCTTTCATCTCATGGATTACGATTGTGATTTTAGGTATTTTAGTTTTAATTTCGTTGATTGTTGATTATTTTGCTGGCGTAATTGGTGCTAAATTCGGCGGTGCTTCCATATTGGGTATTTTGGGCGCTTTATTTGGTTCGCTTTTTGGCTTTACTATCTTAGGTCCTATTGGTTTAATTGTTGGTCCGGCTTTAGGAGTTTTAGTTTTTGAATTAATTTCTAAGCGTAGTCCAAAAAATAGTTTGCGTGTTGCGGGTGTTTCTTTAATTTCTACTCTTATTGGTTTGGTAATCAATATAATTATTGCTTTGACAATGATAATTATTTTTATTTTCGCAATTTTTGTATAAAATTATTGACTCTTTTTCAAATATTACATAAAATATTTTTATCACGAAAGGGAGGTGCTAAGATGGCAAGGCTTTACTGCCAGTGTCAAAATCCTTCTTGTCAGACACACCGAGATGTGCCTGATGAGGAGGCAGACGCTACGCGCAGAGAGGGGCTGCGCGTAATCTTCCATGGTGAGGCTCACAAGCCTCACTATGGGGACGAATTCGTGGAGCGGCGGAAGTACTATAGTTTGTACCGCAGCCGCTCCTAACGCTAACCAGCCGGTTTAACCACCGGCTGGTTTTATTTTTTATGGTCTAAGAGTACCGGCAAAAACTTGCCAAGCGAGTAATGATTTAGCAACTAAACTTAAAATAATATAGACTTTTTCTCCAAATAAATAATCTTTCCATTTCCCCACTTTTTTGTATTGTAGAACTTGGTTAATGGCAAAAGAATTAAAGAATAGAAAAATTGAAAAATAAATCCAATAAACAAAATCAGGAGCTTTATTCTCGCCGCCACCAGCGCCAAACAGATAAAAAGCAACTGCCACCCACGGAATAATCCCGACAATA
Organism: Patescibacteria group bacterium; assembly: GCA_028698375.1. Classification (GTDB taxonomy): domain Bacteria; phylum Patescibacteriota; class UBA1384; order JAGGWG01; family JAGGWG01; genus JAQVDI01. The sequence goes on from JAQVDI010000031.1 coordinate 4,171, forward strand.
CAACCAAAAATAAAACTAGTCCAATCTGTTTTTTCTGTACTTTGGTTATGAAGTTCCATCATCCAGCCAAATAAAATCATTGAAGCGTTAGCCCCAAATAGTGCGATTAAAGCGCTAATATCGTAAATGCCTACAAGCATCGCAATAATTAGAATCATTACGCTGGAGCTAATGGAATATTCTATCCAGCGATAAAAATTAATTCCTTTTTCTAAGTTGCGGTTGTAAATTTCATTAAACCACGGCAAAGAAATTAATAAATGGAAAAAAGCAGAAATAAATAAAAAAACAGCTACTGCTGGACCAATTTGTAAATTCCAAATTATTTGAGAATCAGGCATTAATTTTTGGGTGGCAATATTAAATCTCAGAAAACTTTCCATCACCGGTAAACTAAAATTACTAGAAATCAAAAGCATAACAATCCCTTGAATTAAATGTAAAAAGGCCATGAAAAGATTGAAACGTCGTAAACCTTTTAATTTTTTTGTCATTTTTTATTTTTTAGTTTTTCCAAAGACCATGGATATTACAATAAGCACGGGCAATTTTTATTTTTTCTGCATTAAAAAATGTTTGTGGTTTTTGACCAATTTTAAGATATTTATGACAAACATCTTTTTTGTCCATAACTTCAATCCATTCAATATGATGTTTTGGTGCCATTGGGTGTGGGTTTGATCCAACTTGAACTAAAATTCCTTTTTTATCAGTTTTAATAATTGGTCGATGTTTTTCAGTCCCCTCCTCTTTAACTTTAGCAATTAATAATTCCATTGGTTGGCCGCAACAAACTAATTCTCCCTTACCTTCATGCGTTAATTCTACCATGTTGCCGCAAACATTGCATTTGTAAATTTCATTTAATTTTGTCATAGATTAATTAAATTTATTAAGTTTATTATAACAAAAAGTTTTTTATTTAAGAATAATTTTTTTATTTTTTTGATTAATCAAATATTTTTTCTTTTGATGATTATAATAAACTATTAATTTAAATTTTTTGTTAGTTAAAATCTTAATTGAAGCTGGATTAGTTGGTTCAAAAATTGCAGAAATATTTAATTGGTTAAAATACATATTTTTAAGTCCATGATAATCTTTTCTCTTGATGTGCCAAGTTAAAGTATTAGTAATATAATCATATTTAAATCCTAAAATATTTTCAATTAATAATGCTATTGGTCCTAAGCCAGTCCAACCAACAAAATTTTTTTTAGCTGGTTGCCCTGGAGCAAAGTTTTCTGGAGCATAATTCTCCCAAAGAGTGTTAGTTTTTTCAAAAACCTTAGACAGACCTTGTAGATATTTTCTACTGGTCTTATAAGCTAAATCAAAATAATTATAATTTTCTAAACCTTTAATAACCATATAATTGGTGGGTGCCCAAACTCCACCTTGCCAGTAATCACCATTTTTTGAATAATTTTTTTGGTCTGCGGCTAAAGCAGGAAAAACAAAAAGTCGCCAAAAAGTTTTCGAATTTTTTAAATGTTGAACTAATTTTTGAGCTTGATTTTTATTTGGTACACCCGCCAACAAAGTCCAAAAAGCATTTATAGTTTTATATTTAATTTGTTCGCCATTGTGGTTAATATCATAATAAAAACCGTCATTCTCGTTCCAGCACCACTGATTTATTCGGTTGGAAATTTCATCAGCTTTATTTTGATAGATTTTTTCTTTATCAAACAAACCTAATTTTTGGCAAATTAAAGCTAAATTTTTATACATAATGACCATTTGACTAGACATATCAACGTGGCCATTTCCTTCACGTATTAAATTATCCATTCCGCTGCCTAAATTTGTATTCCAGTATAAATTGTGTTTACTTTCTTTGGACCAGCGTCCATATTTTTCCCAATAACGGCTATTACTATTTTCTAAATTACCAGGTTGCTCAAGCCATTTTGCATATTTTTCTAAAGACGGTAAAACTATTTTTAAACGTTTTATATTACCAGTTAATTTAAAATTTTCCATTTCAATAAAGCTAAATAGAGGTGGATTAATTGTGTATTTTCTGCCCAAAAAAACAAAATCATTGCCATTAATTTCAGAAATTTCCCGACAGATATAACCACTCTTATGCTGTCTCGCGTAAAAATTATCTAAAGAGCGGATAAACGGAAAAGTTTTTTGTCCATAGCGCGCGAACATTAGCATAAAAATTGTGTCCCATTGAAAAATATTATCGCTGAAAGCTTCATCTAAATAGTCAGATACAAATTGGGAATTGGGCTTAACTTTACGTAGATGAGCAAAAGTTAATTCCCAACTTTTCCAATACATTTTTATAAAATCTGGATTTTTTTCAATAATTGGTGCTGGCAATAGATTTTTTGCTTCTTCAAAACTTGGCAAAGATTGATTATTCTGCGCATAAGTTTTAATAGGAAAATATTGACCGCGGTCGCCACCATCTTTTTGTTTAAAAATATTTAACCAATCAATCATCGCTTTATTTTCCCATTTTTATTATAGATTGTAAAACCAAAACACGTTCCATAGATGTGTTTTTGCTGTTTAGTTTTAAATAAAAATCCCGC
>JAQVDI010000032.1 GCA_028698375.1 Patescibacteria group bacterium
TACTTTGCGTAATGAAAAAATCTAAAGGCAACACAAGCTTTAACGCTATCCAAAATATCAATAACAATAAAGCTGGCAAAAGCGCCTTAAGCCACAAAAAGAAATTAATTTTAAATTTTAAATATTTGAAAAAGACAAATGCAAAAACAAGAAAAGACAGAGTTTCAGAAACCAAAGTAGCAGTTGCTGCTCCGACATAAGTATAACGAGGAATTAAAATTAAATTCAAAGCAACATTAACAATAACCGCAATAGCTGCAACAAAAATAATTTGCTTTTGCCGACGCAAAGCAATCGCCATGTAAACAAAAGGAGTAAAAGCAAATGCACCAATCAAAGCAAAAGATAAGATTTGCAACGGCAACACTGAATTAACAAACTGCCCACCGCCCACAATTTTTATAATATAGGGCGCAAACATAAAAATAAACAAAGCAATTGGCAAAGCCAACAACCATAGTAAAAATAAGGAAAAATCAAAAAATTTAATCCAAGACTTGCGATTATGTGCCAATTCAGCATAACGTGGAAAAATTGTATTCATAAAAATTCCGGGCACTACAATAATGTTAGTAAAAACATTATAGGCAGCACCATAAATACCCACATCATAAGCTGGCTTAATAACTGAAAGAATAATCGTATCAATTTGATAATGAATTGTGCCTAAAACAGAAGCGAAACCCAAAACTAAAGATTCTCTCAAAAAGGCTTTAATAAATTTTAAATCAAATTGTAATTTTATAACACCGCCAAGACGCTTAAAAGCGAAATAAAGATAAATAATATCTAACAAAGAACAAATTGCCATCAAGAAAAATAAAACAGTAATCCCTAAATCAAAATAAAAAACAGCTACCACTGAAAGCAAATAGCTTAACCTTAAAATAATAGTCCCCCAAGCTGAGAGATCCAAACGCATCTTGACTTGAGGTAAAGTGATAAAAAAACCGCGCAACAAAGCAATTGAAGCTCTCGCCCCTTCAATTAAAATTAAAATTTTTACTAAAGGCGCATAGGGCATAAAGCGGCTAATTGAAGCAATAAAAAAGAACATTATAAAGATAGAAATAATCCGCCAAACAAAAACATTACCCAAAATCTTAATTTTTTGCTTTTCTTCTGGATTTTGAGATAATTCTCGCGCTAAAATTGCTTGTACCCCCATATCACCTAAAACCGAAAGAAAACTAACAAAAACCAAAGTCGTATTAAAATAGCCATAACCTGTAGGGCCAAGATAACGAGTTAAGATAGAAACAGAAACTATCCCAACTAATACAGAAATAGCCTGTGAAATAAACTGCGCTAAAGTGCCCAAAAAAACCTTTCTTGAATAAGACATTATAATAATTTAACCTTAAAAAAAGAGAAAAATCAACCAAACATTTGCCTAATAAACATTAATACTGCTAAAATTTGATACATGTGTCCTGTAAGCCATTATAATCAGCTCAACCAAATTAGCCAAACAATTGCTTCATTAAACCCAAAAAAAATTTTAGACATTGGCCCTGGTTTTGGCACTTATGGTGTTTTATCTAGAGAATATCTGGAAGTTTGGGGTAAAGAAAAAAACTATAATCAATGGCAAAAGACTATTGACGCTATTGAAGTTTTTCCTAAATATCTCACCCCCCTTCATGATTTTATTTATAATAAAATTTATGTTGGCAATGCTTTAAAAGTTTTACCAACCCTAAAAACAAAATATGATCTTATTCTTTTGATTGACGTCTTGGAACATTTTAGTTGCAAAGACGGGCAAAAATTAATTTATTTATGCAAAAAGAAAGCAAAAAATATCATTGTTTCCACGCCCAGAAGAATGTCTGATCAAAAAGACACTTTTGGTAATTCTTTTGAAACCCATCTCTGCCAATGGCAAAAAAAAGATTTTGAAAAAAATAAGCCAAATTTTAGAATTCCTAATGAATTTTCATTTATTTATTTTATCGGCCAAGATTCTAAAAAAGTACACAAGATTTTACAAAAAGAAAAAACTATTCTATATAAAGAAAAAATTAAAAATTTAATTCCTTTTTATCAAAAAATAAAAAGAAATTCATCTAAATAGACAGGACACTATCTCCTCCTCAAAGCATCAAATTGACCTTGCGTTAGAGTAGAAACAGGGTTTGAGCCTCTTTCTGTCATAAAACATCTTCCGTTATACATACGACAAGTTAACCATGGGGTTAAATGGCCACTAACATAGGTGCCTAAAGTCCCAGCTGTTGGTAGGGCAGCAAATTGAGCCCGAGAAACTACAGTTACTTCAGGTAAACGAAAGGCCCACATATTCCACAGATAGGGTCCTGGGGGGATATGATATTTTTTACCACCATTATCAACATAATAGAGATCACCACCAGCTTCTGATCTAATTAAAGCCGTAAAAGGTCTTTGAGTGGGCATAGCAGAGATTTGACCGCTGGAAATAGTCGTAATATCAGCATACCTAAAACCCCACATTTCCCAAAAAACAGCAGTCATCCACATGGGATATTTTCTCATTCCTCGATCAACATAATATACTTGACTGGATGTGGGACTTTTGACGAGGGCAGTTAACATTTTAAGATAAGGAAGAGACTTAACAAAATTATCAGGCATAACAACCACATCCTGTTTAGTGAAACCCCACATTGCCCAAAAAGCATCCGAAGACCACATCCCATACCTTCTGGCTCCACTATCAATATAATAATACGAATATGAACTATATGGTTTAACGATACAACTTAAAGTACGAGGAGCAGAAGGAATCGCATTTATTAATTCAGCGCTTACTGAAGTTGGAGTTCGCGTGGTTAAACCCCACATACCTTTAAAAACCGAGCTATTATAAACTGCATATTTTAACCCTCCTGCCACTAAATATTCTTGGCCTGTCAAAGATCTAATATAATTAGAAAGGTTACCACCATTAGAATTACCAGTTAAACTTGTTTTATGGACCGTAGTTGTTGAATGACCATAATTTTGAACTGCCAGCGAAGTTGTCCCCAAATTATAATATTTGCCGTTATAAATTAAATAATAAGTAGTCCCCACTTTGCCTAATTGAGAATTAGGTACTGGGCCAAAAGGATAATAGGCAAAACCACCAGCAAACCAAATCTGCATTAAATTGAAAACATTAATCTGGCTGTGAGGCGTATATATGTATAAAACCCGAGACGCCTGATTAACGGCCGCCCAATTTACCGGCACATCATCAGTGGGGGGACGACTTAAAGAGGAATTATAACGGACTCTTAGCCAATTAACAGTATACGCAATTTGCTGGCCCACACCACCATAATCAATCGCCACTTGACGAGATTGGCTATAATTATAACCATAACTAGCCATGGTTTCATTAAAACCAAAAAACAACGGCCAAGCTTTAGTTACACTGTCAGGATTACCTTGAGTGACAATACTAGATTCTTTTTGCAACATTACTAGCACTAACTGCGGATTGATACCATGAGCTTGGCATTCATCATAAATTAATTGAGAAACTTTTTTACCCCAATAACGATCCCCGGTTGGATCATAAATTTGCCGCACATTGACAGTGCTCCAGGTATTATTGCCGCTGTTATTATAAGGAAAAGGTGTTGAAATATATTCCGGAATCGTATAATTCCTATAAAAACTGCCGTGAGAAACTAGAAAGCTTTCAATTTGTGCCGCAGTCATACTATCTTTATTAATAAAAACGTCATTAGGAATTACATTATAAGGATCGTAAGTAGCTGCCATGACCGCGCTCGGACGCAAATTCAAGATTAAGAACAATAGACCAAAAAATGCTAAAAAACAATAAAAAAAATACTTTATTTTTGACTTTTGACTTTTGACTTTTGACTCTTCTTTATTCACTATGTGGAGTTATTTCTAAAATCGCTAAACTATTTTGCAAATCTTCATTGCCGGGATTTGCAGCTAATCCTTGATTTAAAACTTCTTTGGCCTTATCTATGTTGCCCTCCTCTTGGTATATGATTGCTAAATTAGTATAAGCTACAATTAAATTAGGATCCAAACTAATTGCTTGTTCGTATTTACTTTTAGCTGCGGCTTTATCTCCAGAATCACGCAAGATATTACCATACAAATTTAACACTTCTCCATTTGGGTTAGTATTAGCCAAAATAGCAATTTCAACTAACGCTTGATCATATTCTTTTTGCTCGTACAAAGCTTGAATCTCACTTAGGGCAGGTATACCGTTATCTTTAGTCGTTGAATTATCTGAGGAATCGTTTTTTGGCGTCTTGCCGCTAGTAGTATTATCTGTTTGATCTTTCTTATTAATCCCACCTTCTTTAGCGTCTTGCCAACTTAAATACGCATAAATTCCAGCTGCCAATACTAAACCTGCTACAATACTGATAATCAGCCAATTATATTTTTGCCAAAACTTTTTCATTATCTTATTGTTTGTATAAAAAAAAATAATTGTCAAGAGTAAAAAACTGGGGATAAAAAAAGAATTATAAATCAAAAATAATGAGTAATTGATAAAACCCAAATATTACAAAATTCTAAAATTCAAAACTATTTTACTTCTTAAAATTTTTCTGTTATGATTTGAAAAATAATTTTACTTTACTATGGAATTAAAAAATCTTTTACACATTTTTAAAAAACATTGGCTTTGGTTAATCATTCCTTTAATTTTAGTGCCAATTGCTACTATGACATTTTCAAAACTAAAACCCAGTCAGCCTGTGGCTACTTTTTCTATTACTTTTGTACCTATTGCTACCAACACAAACTCTGCAACCGCCTCAAATACTGAAGATTTAAAAGCTGCCAATCTTTTTGCCACCACGGCACGCTCATGGTTAAGAGATCAGGCTTTAGTTTCAGAAATTTTAAAAAACGCCAACATTAATCCTAGCCTTTATTCCAACGACGACCTAAAAAGTCTGTTTATAATCACTTTATTAGAAAATTCCTTCACTTTGACTACCCAAGTAGAAGGCGCTGATAGCGAACAGGCACTTAATTTAGCTAATGCCGCCATAACACTAATAAAAGAAAAAACAAAGGAATTTGATCAAAATTCTCAAAATACTATTCAATTTGCTGTTCAAACTTCTACTCCATATATCAGTCAAGAAAAAACCGATCCAATGATCACCTTGTTATTAGGCATTTTAGCTGGCTTAGCATTTGGTTTATTGCTCGTTCTCTCCAAACACTATGTCGAAAGCTAACGCTTTCAAATTTCAGAATGATGATTTTTGCATTTTGAATAAATTTTGAATTTTCGAATTTTGAAACTTAACTACAGGCAAGCATTTAATCATTCAGACATTCAATAATTTATTCGTCATTCTTCATTCGTAATTCATAATTCTCTGCTTAGTCTTTACAAAACGTTAACGCCCAAATTTCTTTGGGATGTTTCTTTTTTAAAATCTTGGCCGCTTCACTTAAAGTTGCACCAGTTGTATAAACATCATCAACCAGCACAATGGTTTTATTTTTCAAGTTTTCTTTCCGCCCCCAACCACTTAAGCAAAAAGCTTTTTTTATATTTTCCAACCTTTTTTGTTTAGTAAAACGTGTTTGTGATTTAGTTGCTTTAATTCTTAAGAGCAAATTAGCAACAGGTAAATCTAAAATTTCACCTATTTTTTGTGCCAAAATTTCTGATTGATTAAAACCGCGACTCAAGCGCTTTGCGAAAAATAAAGGCACAGGCACTAACACTAATTTTTCTTCCGCACGAAAATTCTGCGCTAAAACTTGCGCCATGACTTTAGCCATCAAATTGGACAATTCCTTGATTCCTTCATATTTAAAATTGTGAACTAATTTTTTGTTAATTCCTTGGAAACGACCAACAAATAAAAGACCATCAAATCTGGCTTGTTTTTTATGTTTTTTGCAAAAACGACCAGCGAAATTAACCTTATTACAAACTGGGCAACATAGTTCTTCTTGTTTTATTTTTTTAAAACACTTACCACAAACAAATTTCCCCTCTTCTCCACAACCTAAACAAAATTTAGGAAAAAATAAGTCCAAAATATTATTACCGACTTTTCGCAATTTAAAAATTGAAAATTTAAACATTCTTTAAGAATTGTAAATTAAAAATTAAAAATTGTTTTCCTCTATTTTGTCCTCAGACTTATCCACATTAGGAGCAGTTGCATGAATTTAACTAATAATATACAATAAAGTTAACCAATTAAAGGAGGGTTATGAACCGAGACAAAGGTCTCACTCAAATTTTTAGTAAGGACAATAGCTTTGATCAAGTTCAAAGCAAAGAACCCCAAGACTATGAGGGTCAATTGGCGATTGATGTTTATCAAACGCCAGAAGCTGTTATCGTAGAAGCACCTTTAGCTGGGGTTAAACCAGGTGATTTAAACATCTCCATTACTGATGATATTTTAACTGTTGAAGGGCAAAGAAAAAGAGAATTTAATTTACGAGATGAAGAATTTTTAGTCCAAGAATGCTACTGGGGTTCATTTTCCCGTTCTTATATTTTACCAGTGCCAGTTGATCCTGATCGCGCCCGCGCTAGTATTAAAAATGGCATTTTGCGCATTATTTTAAGCAAACAAGAAAAATCTAAAACTCGCAATATAAGAGTTGAAGGATAAGAAATAATTTTCAAGTTCTAATTTCCGAAAAAAACGTTTAAAAAAT
>JAQVDI010000033.1 GCA_028698375.1 Patescibacteria group bacterium
TACTTGCCGGAGAATTATTAATTTTTATTTCTTCTGTTATATTTTCAATTTGATTATTATAAATATTTAGTCGAAAACGCCCTTTGGCTTTTCTAGATTTTATTTTTTCTATGGTATTTTGTTGATCGTTTAATTCTTCTTCTAGGGCTGGCGCAACTGCTTCAGCTGTTTCGGTTATTGCAGGTTTAATTGGTGCTGTTTCAATTGTATCGGTTTCAGCTTGCTCATTAGCAACTGCTGCTGCCGGAGTTGGGATTTCCTTTATTGCGTCATCAGGGGTAGTTGTTAATTGAACTTTTGGTTCTCTAACTGGTACTGGCGGAATTAAATCTTCTCGATTTTCTTCAACCAAATTATTTAATTCTGGTGCACGAGCAAATAAATCAGTGCGCTGATTTTTATTAATAGGAATTAAATTACCATTGTCTAAACTGTTTTTTAATGCTTGGCGACGTTCTTGAGATAATAGCTCATTTTCAGCACCAATTCTTTCTTTCTGCCATTCTCCATTTTCATTAAAAAAGATTGTCCCATCAAGAGGATTGGTTTGTGTTATTAGATAATATGTTTGTTCGACATTAGTATCATTTTGATAAAGAGTCCCTACTCTAAAATATCTTTTCCTTTCTTTTTTTTCTGTTGTTGTTGTCCGAGTTTCAGCTGGAGATTCAATTGCTGTTATTTGACCTTGATTCTTTTTTTGAACGCTGGCTCGATTTCTCTTAAATTCTTTATATTCTCTATCCATTAAATTTTTAAGTTCAACGGGAATATTTTTTTGTCTAGCTTTGGTTACAACTGATAGTTTATTTTTACTTTGCAGATTTTTTAATCTTTGTTCAGTTTCGTCGGCAATTAAAGTTTCACTTGATTTGCTGCTTATCCAATTGCCATCAGCTAATTCATAAAGTGCAGCTTCAAATGGATCCGTACTTAAAATGCGGTAATAGATTGGTTCGCCATTATCTTTTTTGCTTTTGTAAATTTTGCCATCTTTAAATCCTTCTTTGATTTCCCGGATGCGGTTTTCAATTTGTTTGGATGTTAGTTCAATTTGATGATCAGTGAGTTTGTCTATGATCTCACTCAAAATTGATGAATCTAGTTCTGGTTCATCAGCCGCCATCGGTTTAATCCACATATGATCACGCACGGGAAAACCAACACTAAATGTATCGTTAGGATCAAGTTGTTTAATAGCGGAAATGGAAAATTGGCGCCTGGTTGGATCCCAAGCAATATAAGTGTCATATCCCAAAGCGCGGGCTGCATCAAAGCGACCGGGCACTTGCCCAAAAATATCAACGACAATTTTGCCATAACGGTTAGAATCAAACACCCAGCCCTCTTCTTCTAACTGACGTAATCTTTCGGCTGATCTTTTATTGTTTTGAGATTGTTCAGTGCTTAAATTAATTTGTTTACCGGCGTCTTCATAAATAAAACCGTACTTTTTTAAATCCTCATCGCTTAAAATTTCATCTGGTTTGTGTCCATCTTCAAAAAATTGGATTAGATTTTTGAAAGTGGGGTTATGTTTTTTCTTTTCGTTAAAGCCGGCAGTGAAAAAATTGGCTAGGCCATATAAAGTGCGTGGCATTTCATTAAGATATTTATTTTCGTCAATGGAGTAATTTAAATTATCCACTTGGTTGATGAAAGTGATCAAATTGTCATATGTTGAATTTGGTTCTAGTCTTTCATCGGCAATGAGCCCAAGATAAACCCACTGACTCGCGGATTCGGTGCCAAGTGATCCTGGGCCATGATGGTCATAAAAGGCTGTGGGTTGATTGGGATATTCCGGATCATTTAGCACAATGCCGTCGCGATTGCCTGTATCAACATTGACCCTTCCTGCTTCAGCAGATCCAGGTTTGATAAATTTTATTTTACTTGTATCTATACCAGCTTCATGCATTAATCCTAAACAAATAATACCATCTAAATCTGATTCGGCAGCAACTTTTAATTGAGCTGGTTTTTGTTCGCGATCAATATATAATTTGCCATGAACAGCTAAATTTTCCCAAAGATGTCGTGATCGTCTTTGATAACGTTCTATTTCATTAATTAAAATTTTTCCATCAGCATCTAAAATTCTAGTTAAAGCTTTATAACTTTTAATTCTATTAATCGTGAATTCTTCAGCCATCCATCTGGAGCCCTCTCTTCTTTTCCGTATTTCTTCGGGCAATTCAATTCCAGCTGCATCCATTAGTTGATTTATTTTTCCTTCAACTTGTCGGAGTTCTGTGGTGTGTTCAGCTTGTAGGTCCTTATTGTTATTGGCGATATCATTGGCAATTTGTTCTTTTAAATTATCCCGGCGTTCGCGTAAATCTAATTCTGTTTGTACGCGGTTGATTCTTTCTTGAATTTCAGGGGTTTGTTCTGGATTAGAATTAATTAATTTTTGTTGTAATCGTGACAAAAGTTCTTTTAGTAGATTAATTCGATATTGATTATTTTTAATAATTTCTGGTTCGCCAGTTGTTGTCTCTACTGTCGGAGTTTGTGTTGTTGTTTCTTCTATACCTCCGGTTGGAGTTGGAACTTTTAATTGACTGACAAGCTGTCTTTCTAATCTTTCCAAAGCATCTTGTCCTTGTGACCCTTGTAAAATGGCGGGATTTAATTCAACTCTTGCTGCTTGGTTAAATTGATCGACTGGCAAAAGAGCAAAATTTGTTGGTTCCAGATTGCGAGTTTCTGGATTTAAATCAAGAAACTGTGCTACATAATATTCTTGGTTATTAATTTTTTGTTGTTTTAAAATTTTAACATATTGAGTATTTGGTTCAGTACCGATTTCAGTGGTGAATAAATAGGTTTTTCCTGGTTCCCAATTTGGTATTTCAACTCCTTCCCTATGTGTGATTGGAGCTAAAGTAAATAATTCAGCGTTGCCGACTATTTGGCCATGAATTACTACCGGTTCAGTTCCAACTTGTGTTGTTCGAGTAGTAGTTTCTGCTGGAATTTCTCTAATTCTTGTTTTTAAACGATCAGAAACTTTACCGTAAAGTGAACCAAATAATGATGCACCTAAAGCAATAGCGGTATTTTGTAAAAGATGATTTTGAGAAAGTAAAAATTTTGCCATTTCTGTGGTAGCTTTTGAATGTAGAGTTGCGATTTGGGCCGGGCTTAAAGCTAATTCTTTTGCATGGACCATAAAATTTTGCCCAGCAACTGATAATTCTTGTTGGGTTAATGACCAACCGGTTTGATTTGCTAAAGCGATATCTTCAGCTCTAATTATATGAAAAAATTTACCGCCCTTTTCAATCACATTATGAGTTAAATCAAGCCAATTTTGTGGATAAGGTGTTTTAGCTAAAACTTGGTCAAAATTTTGTTGTCCATATTCAACACCGTTTTTGATTATTTGTTCGGCTAATTTGGCTTTTGCCTCTAAAATAGTTGCAGCTACAGCTGCGCTGCCACCAACTGCCAAACCAATTAAAGATCCCCAAGTCATCCATTTGCCTCTTTTTTTATCCAATTTATCTTTTAGCTCTTTAATGTCATTATGTTTTGTTTCCAATTGTTCGTTGGTTTTTTCTAGAATGGTTTCAGCAGCTTTATTAATGAATTCCGCCATCTCACTTTCAGTTTTAGCTGCTCCTTCTCTTAATTTGGGTAAAAGTTCGACAATTGATTCTAAATAAACTTGCATTATTTCTCTTTGATTCTGGCTTAATTCAGTTTGTCTTTTTCTTTCGGTGAAACCCCAAGCACCAGCACCGCCTAAAAGAGCTCCAATTGCTGGCAATATTGTACCGCCGGTTGCCGCAGTAACAATAATTGAACCAAGTAAAAATAAACCGCGTTTATTCAAAACCGCGCCTGCAGTTTTTCTTGCTAAAATGTGTTTAGTGGCTTTTTCTTTAATTTCTCCATCTCGGGTTAATTCCCAATCAAAATCACCCCCTAACCATGCTTTTAGTTTCCATAATTTGCCTTGATAACGTCTTTTTAAATCTTTTTCTCTAACTGAATTTAATGCTTTTTGAGCGGCTAAAAATTCTTTTACATCTTCAAATTTAGGGCTGGTGGTTTCATCTTGTTCTGTTTCAGTGTCTAATTCCGGTCCAATTTCCATTCTGGGTGAAGTTGGTCCTTGTCCTTTTTGATCTTGATCATCTAAAATTTCTCTTCCTAACTTGTTCACGGCTTCTTCTACGTTAAAATCTTGAGAAGCATCTTCTCTTGGATCAGAATGAGGCAATCTTCTTTGTGTTGGTTCGTCAGCCATATAAAAAATTATTGGGCTTTATTTTTCATTAATACAAAACTGGCTAATTCAGCTTTAAGATTCATTGCTTCTTGGGTCACAATTTTTGGCAAATCAATATTTTTTTCTTCCAAAAAATCGTAGAATACGCCCTTGTCATCTTTTTCTAGAATTGATTTTAATGCGGCGATATCGTTCGCTTCTAATTGCTCATCAATTCTGATTAAAACCCGACTCATAATAATATCACCTAACTTTTCAGCGATTTGTGATTTCTCTTTGGCGGGTAATTTTTCTAAGCCGAGTAGCTCAAATAAATCAGTGTTTAAAATTTCGTTGTAATCTTCCATTGAAAGTAAAGGTATTTTAAATTGTTTGGGTGTGGTAGTGTTTTTCTTTGGCATAATAAAAATTATATTTATAAAGTTTCCGCAAGAGCGGAAGATGTATTAAATACATTATAGCAAGGAATTAAAAATCAAGCTGTGGATAACCCAGCCGTAAAATTTTACGGCTGGGAATTCAAAACTTAAAACTCAAAATGTAAAATTATGGAAACAATTTTGTGAATTGCGCTTAATTTATTTTTATTAAATTATAAAAGAGTTCCTAATGTGAAATTTTTGATTTTTGGCTTTTGATTTTTAATTTTCTGACTGTGGATAACTTTTTGTTTTTTGATGTTATAATAGATGTAAGCTTCAATTAAGTAATTTATACTAAGTGAAGTAGAAGTAAACTAATTTTTTATTATGATTGATTTACCATGGCAAGAGAAAAACAAAAAAACTAATGATCCAGCTAATCCTGATCTTAATTCGTCGGCTGCTTCAGCAGGGGTTGATCCTAATTCTAATGCACCATCGCCAGTTCCTGCTCCCATGACAGATCCTCAAGCTGTTAGTGCTTCTCCTGAACCTAATAATGATGCTGGTAGCGTAGAAGATCCTTTTGAGCAAGGTGGTCTACCAGCTGAAAATCCAGTTTCTGTTAATTCTGCTCCAGGAGACAATATTGGACAACCACCTATGCCCGAATCAACTGATCAAACTCTGATGTCACCTCCGGTTATTCCTACAGAACCTGTTGCTTCTGTGCCACCAGCTGCTCCGGTTGAGGCAACTGTCCCGTCAGCAGATAATTTAGTACCAGCATTGCCCACCAACCCTGTGACTGAAGATAATTTAGGTGCAGAAGCTTCCAACTTAGAGGGTCAAGTTGTGCCGGTTGTTAATAATCAACAGCCAGAAGCAACACAAGCACCAACTGCTCCTGCTGATCCAAATATTCCTAATCCTGAAGAAAGTCAACAAATTGATAACATGTTTCAACCTCAAGAAACGCAAGAACAGGGAGAAGATGATGTCACTGGTTTGCCCTCTGGCAGTTTAGCTGCTGGCTCTCCTGATATTTCTAATGTTCCAGTTGCTCCAAATGATGGTCAACAAAATTCTAATAATGTTGCTTCTCCTGATGAAAATATTTATACTGCTCCTCCTGTGCAAGATACAGTTAATCCTCCGGCAATGCCTGATGTACAGCCAGCACAACCTTCATCTACTGCAGATGGGGCTATGCCAGCCACAACTGCAACTCCAACACCAGACTCAGCCCCTGTTTTTCCTCCGGCAGAGCCTGAAGCCGGATCTGTTGTAGAACCTCCAGTTGATCAGTTAGACATTCCTCAGCAACAAACACAAAATCCATCAAGTACTCCCCCAGCTCAGAATCAAGGCTGGCAGTAAAAAAATAATAAAAGTATAGCAACAAAAAATGCACGAAATAAATCGTGCATTTTTTAAAGTTTCAAATACATAAAAAAGAGTCCACTCGGACGCTTTTTTGTTTCAGTTTCAGTTTTCCTTCTTTTCGGGATAAAAAATAGTTTTATTGAGTTATAAATTTAACTCACTAAACTAAATTCGAGAATTTGAGTTTTAGAAATAAAAAAGTTATCAAGACGCTATTTTTTTTCATCGAAAAGTCGTTCAGGTGGTTGGATTTTAAGGATAGGAGGGCTGGCTCGAAAGAGGCCCTCCTGTCCTTAAGGTTTTGTGTCTTTTGCAAAGATCAATGGATCCCCGCCTTCGCGGGGATGACACACGGGACGGGAATGACAGAAAAAGTTACTTCAAATATATTATTTTTTCTTCAATCGCTGATTCAAATAAAGGTTCGCGGTTTTCTAAGTTAAAAATTATTAAAGAAAATTCATTAAGACCGGCTGGTTTTTTAAAAGCAAAAAATAGTTGTTCTTCTTCTTCAAAATCTAAAAGTTTATATATTTCCATGTTTAAAGTAATATCTTTTTTTTGTTTAGTTTTAGTATCAACAATCAAAGTTTTTCCTGCCAAAGA
>JAQVDI010000034.1 GCA_028698375.1 Patescibacteria group bacterium
GAACTTTATTTTTCCAAACCTTATTTAGCAAAAAAAATTGAGAGTGTGATCGTTCTTGCTAAACAAATTAGAACAAATGCAGATTCGCAAAAAGGTTTTGGAGTCTTGGGGGATAATTTAAATGATTTGCAAAAATCTTTAGCTGGTAAAGGGCAGTATCTTGTTTTTTTAAGCCTTAACCCTTTATTTGATTCGCAAGTGGTGGATTTGTCGCGTTTACTTTTGATCAATCAATCAGTTAATAACACTAAAAATATTGGTGTTGCTGCTTTAAAATCTGATAATTATTTAAGTTTTAAGATCAATTTATGGTTGGGGAAAATGCATGTCAAACAAATAAAACAAACTTTTGGTTTGATTCAAGAGCCAGAGTTTGAATTTTATAAGAGTCAGATTAATCCATATTTGGACGAAGTAATTGGTCAAGTTAATTATTTAGAGAATCATAGTCGCGAATTGGCGCAAGTTTTAGGAGTAGATAATGAGCGTCGTTATTTGTTGTTGTTTCCTAATAATAAAGAAGAAAGAAATTGGGGTGGTTATAGCGGCACTTATGGCGAGTTAGTTTTGGAAAATGGTAAAGAGCCGCAGTTTTTTATGCGCGATATTTATTATTTAGATCGTTTAGTGCGTGGTGATGATGTGAATAGTACTAAAAAACCGGGTAGCGCGACAACTATTCCTGCAGATTTAAAAGTTGAAAATAAATTATTTGACGGATCAGACATTTATACCTGGTGGTATTTACGTAATACAGGTACTTCTTTAGATTTTGCCATAAACGCGCAGCGAGCAATTTGGAGCTATGAAAATGTTCATTCGCAAAATCAGGTAGATGGAGTAATTGTTTTAACCCCAGATTTAATAGTAGAAATTTTGAAAGTGATTGGTCCGATTGAAATGAAAGATTATAAGGTGGTTGTTTCGGCGGATAATTTTCGTGATGTAATTGAAGATAAGGTCGAGTTTGATAATGATTTTAAGAAAAATATTGATAAAACTAAAGATCCTAAACAAATTTTAGCTGATTTAGCGCCTATATTTTTGCAAAGATTGAAAGAAGCGAATTTTGGTCAGAAAATAGCGATTGGTCAAGCAGTAATTAAAAATTTTCAAGAAAAACAGATAATGGCTTATTTTGAAGATGAGGGGGCGCAGAATTTGGCGCGACATTATGATATCACAGGAGAAATTAAAGAGTCACTGTATGATTATTTAGCCATTTATTCCAGCAATTTAAATGGCATGAAAAGTTCTTTAAGATTGGAGCGTGACTATCAATTAAGTTCACAAATATCTGCTAACGGTAATGTTGAAAATAATTTAGAAATTAAGATTAAAAATAATAGTACAGGGAAGGAAAATTTTTCTGGGATGATGGATAATTTATTAGAAATCGCAGTGCCTTTGGGAGCTAAATTAGGGGGATTTGAGCGTAATCAAGAAAATTATTTGGAAAAAGTGGGCCAAATTAGCGAAAAGGATAAGACAATTTTTTATTGTCGCTATTATTTGTCACCCCAAGAAGAGGTCAATTTTGATGTCAAGTATACTTTACAAAATAAGATTACTGATCATTGGGGGCTTATACTGCAAAAACAGCCAGGCATTGAACAATTTAATTTTACTTATAATTTGAACAGTGATAAAAAAGTAATTAGTGAGCAAGGTTTAATTAATCAAGAGCAAGTTGTGCGCACCGACAAAGAATTCAAACTGAAAATTTATAATTAGTCTAATCTTATCTTTTTATCTCGCTTAAATGCTTCTGCCAGCTATAAGGAAAACGGATTCTTAATTTATATTTTTTAAATTCCTCTAAATTTTGTTCAACTGCTTGATTAAGTTGGGGTAAATTTGGTTCAGTTTCAGCAATTTTTTTCATTACTTTAATTAGGATTTCGTCTGGGACAACATTATTAACTTTTAAATCTAAGAATTTATAAAATTCACGAATTTTCTCTTTTCTTTTGTCGGATAAACTATCGTAGCCACCAGAATCAGCAATAATGAGTTGAATTGCCCTTAAGGTTTGCACTAATTGAGCCGCGTCTTTGGGATCTAAGTATGGTCGTAAAATTGCTGCTGGTTCGCTAATTATATCCAGCTGGTTGATGTTTTCAAGATTATTTAAAATAAGTAAAAGTCTTTCTACGCCGATCGCGCCGATGGCCAAAGTGGAATCTAAGTGCTTGAGGTCCACAATTGCATCTTTTTTAAAAATTGGGAAATACCTTAAGTCTTCAACTGTCGCAATGTCCAATAATTTACCTTTATATTTGTAATAAATTTCATTTCTGTAGCCCCAAGGAGTTGGCCGACCATAAATATTTAGCGCCAATAAAGCGTTTCTGTTGTTTGCGGGGATAAAATTTTCTTTGGGAATGTCTAATTTTTGATAATGTCTAAGGTTTGGATCAACAGGAATATCATAATCAAAATTGTATTTCCCTTCTGTCATTTCAAAAATTGTGGTTGGTTTAAGATACTCAATATAAATTTTCTTAATATCCAAACTGCATTCTTTAACTAAAAAATTAATAGTGTTAGTAATAACTTTATGTGCCATTTTATCTTTTTTGGAACTATCTTTTAGCCAAAAAATGCCGCCGACTGAAGCCATAGTAAAGCGAAGCAAATATCTGTAAGAATCTTCTTGGAGATTTGAAATATATTTTAAGTCATTTTTTCTAACGCAGGGTTGATTTTTAACATAACGCATATCTTTATTAAGACCAAGAAACCCGCTTTGTTGCTGCAAGAACTCATATTCAGTTAAAGACAAATTAAAATTACCCGGAAAACCTTCGTGGATAATTGGAGCAGAAGGAAATTGAGGAATTCCGATTTTTTGGTAATAGGCATTGATTTTGGTTAATAATTCTTGATATTTCATATTTTTCTTTAATTTTGGTAGGGGATGAAGGATTTGAACCTCCGTCTCCAGCAAATCAGGCTGGTGCTCTAATCATTGAGCTAATCCCCCTTGTGGTGGGGGTGGGTGATTTACGAATCACCGTCCTTCCCGATGTAATCGGGACGCTCTTCTCTGAGCTACACCCCCTTTTTTAAATTAAATTTTATTTGATCTAAGAAAAGGAGTCTAACTTTTAATTTTTAGGGGGAGAAATTTTTTCTTCCCCGGGTTAGTTTCACAGTCTTTTTATCTCCTTTAGCCAAACGAGCAGGGTGACTCCCAGTCCGATACAACCGATTGAGGCTGTCTCCATCCTCTGGGGAACCAGCCAATTGATGAAGAAAGGCAGCCTCTTTCGTGCACTAGGGCGATTCTTCCGCTGAAAAACACGTTTACACCGACTTTTAAGATATGATTCATTGTCCTCTCTTTTTTAGGGTTTTAGTGATACGGGAGAATTATAGGTTAAAGTTAAAAAAATGTTAATAGTTTGAACAATAATTTGACAATTTTAAATTATTTGTGCTATTATAAGGTTAATTTAATCTAATAATGTTGTGCAAAAAATGAACAAAATGACTAAAAACAAATTATTTAATGTGGAAGAGGCTGGTTTTAGCGAAAAAGAAACTAAAGTTTATTTAGCCCTTTTAGAGCTTGGTGAAGCTTCAGTTTCGGATATTGCTAAAAAAGCTAAAGTTGATCGCGCTACAGTTTATCGGATTTTGCAAAAATTATTAGCTATTCCTTTAGTTCAAACTTATCAAGAAAGAAAGAAAACCCGTTGGGCCGCCTTAAATCCACGTTATTTGATTGATTATGTTAATCGGAAAAAAAGAGCAGTGGTTGAACTTTTTCCAGATTTGCAAGCGCTTTATAATTTGAATGAAGAAAAACCAAAACTTTCTTATTTCGAAGGCGAAGATGGTTTAAAAGAATTAACCGCTAATATTATTAAAGAAACTAAACATAGGGGTGAACTTTTGTCTTTCTCAGCTCCGGGCGCAGCTGCGGTTTATCATACTAAAAAAGAATTTTTAAAATTGGCTTGGGATAGAATTAAAAAACAGATTATGTCTAAAATTTTAATTCCTTCAATTAAAGAAGTACCGGGCTATGCGGAAGGTGAGGATTTTAAAAACTGGCGTCATGTTAAGATTGTTAATGCTAAAAAATTTCCTTTTAAAGCCACGATTAATATCTGGAACAATAAAATTTCCATTATGACAGTGCGGACTCATCCGATTGGTGTAGTAATTGAGTCCAAGGATATCGCTGATACGATGAGATCAATTTTCGAATTTTTTTGGGATAATATAAACTAAAATTGATTTTTTAATTATTTATTCCTTGTTTTTTGCAGAGATTTAATCTATAATCACGACTAGTTAATAGATTCTAGTTTCTAGTCATTAGATATTTTAAAATTGGGATTTGATTAGAAATTAGAATAATTAGAAATTTAAACATTTTACTCATGGCTGTGCCTTTTAGCGTAATTGCAAAAAAATTAAAAATGGAAGGTCCAAAGTTGAGACGTGAGCTCAAAAAATTGGATATTGAAAGCTTAGATAGCAAAGCTGACTTTTTTCAAAAAGAAATGGCGCAAAAAATTATTCAAAATCTTCTGCCAAAAGAAAAAACTATTAAGCCTGTTGAGAGTGAAGAAGATGAGGATAAAAATCTAAAAGAAAAAACAGACAAAAAAGATCAAATAGAATTACCAGTAACAATCGCTGTAAAAGATTTAGCTGGCAAATTGCAATTACCAGTGACGGATTTATTAAAAAAACTTTTACAAGAAGGGATTAGTGCTAATTTGAATCAAAGCTTAGATTATGATACGGCTAGTGTTATTGCCTCAGATTTAGGTAAGGAAACAATTCAAGCAGATGAAGAGGCCGGGCAAATTGTTGATAATGATGAAGAGGGTGAGCTTCGTCCACCAGTGGTGGTGGTTATGGGTCATGTTGATCACGGCAAAACATCATTATTGGATTATATTCGTAAAACTAAAGTGATGTCTGGTGAATCCGGAGGGATTACACAACATATTGGAGCTTATCAGGCAGAAGTAAAAAGTGATAATCAGATGCGAAAAATTACCTTTATTGACACTCCGGGTCATGAAGCTTTTTCTCGTTTAAGATCATTAGGGGCTAAAGTAACAGATTTAGCGATTTTAGTAGTTGCTGCTGATGATAGTGTTAAACCGCAAACTCGTGAAGCGATTGATCACGCTAAGCTTTCTGGCGTGCCTATTATTGTTGCTATTAATAAAATTGATAAACCGGGTGCAGATATAGAAAAAGTTAAAAAAGATTTAGCAGAAATTGGTTTAATGCCTGAAGAATGGGGAGGCACAACGCCGATGGCACCAATTTCCTCTAAAACCGGAGAAGGCATTGACGAGCTTTTAGAAGTGGTGCTTTTAACGGCTGATTTATCCGACATAAAAGCTCGGGAAACTGGTTTGGGTGAAGGTATAATCGTAGAAGCTAATGTTGTGGCTGGTCAGGGTCCGGTATCAACTGTAATTAATAAAAAAGGCAAATTTGAGAAAGGTGATTATGTGGTTGCTGGCGGCGCGTGGGGTCGGATTAAAGGCTTAAAAAATCATTTAGGAGAAGATAAAAAAGAAATTTTACCGAGTGAACCAGCTGTTATTTTAGGTTTTAAGAAATTACCGATTCCAGGGCAGAAAGTGCAAGCGGTTGAAAATGAAAAAGAAGCAAAAAATTTGGCAGAAAAATGGGATAGAGAAGAGCGGGAGAAAAATTTTGCACAATCATTATTTTCAACAATGAAAAATCAAAAAGTTTTACCAATTGTGGTTAAAGCAGATGCTCAAGGATCACTTGAATCTTTAAATGCGTCTTTAGAAAAACTTTCTAGTTCTGAATTGAAAATAAAAATTATCCACAGCGGTGTGGGGAATATCTCAGAATCTGATATTTATTTAGCGCTTTCAGCTTCTGCTTTGGTGGTTGGTTTTAAGGTTAAGCCAGATTTGGCAGCTAAAAAATTAGCTGAGCAACGTAAAATCAAAATTTTTACCTATGATGTGATTTATGATTTGTTGGGTGAGGTTGAGAAAATTGCTAAAGGTCTAAGTGAGCCTAAGATTGTAGAAAAAGAATTGGGTCGCGGAACCGTTTTAAAAATTTTTAAAGATGGAGAAAATAAAATTATTGGTATTAAATTAGTTGATGGTGTTTTTAAGGTTGGCGATAAGATTAAGATTAAGCGAGAAAAAGTGATTGGTAAAGGTGAAATTACTTCTTTAAAAGTTTATGCAAAAGCTGTGGAAAAAGTGGATAAAAAAGGTGAAGAATTCGGAGCTGGTTTCACAAGTAAAACTACATTAAAGGAAAAAGATATTTTGATAGCTTATAAAATAGAAGAAGAACTCCTTTAAAATTTCTAATTAGTCTAATTTCTAATTGATCTAATCAAACCCCAATTCAAAAATGACTAAAAATGTCGCATCGTTTATCATGTCATTTCCGCGAAGGCGGGAATCCATTTCTTTTTGTCATGCTGAATTTATTTCAGCATCTCTTGTAATTTTAGATAAATTGGTTTAATTTTTAGGTAATGATTAATATCTTCATTTTTAT